>NZ_CP189963.1:0-231878 GCF_050275925.1 Methylomonas sp. MS20 | reverse complement strand
GATTTTTTCCTCGATGGATGTTGAATTTCGGGAAAACCAAGACGCACCCCTGGCGGGGAATGTCCGTTTCCCCGAGTCATTGGGTTTAAAAGTCGATCGCTGAATTAACGCCGTTTAAATCGCTGGTAGCCTTTAACCAGCCAATATGGCGCATTCACAATGATGGCAACCATCAAAATCAGCGATCCTTCGACCGAAACAAACGCGAGTCCGAGTGTCGCTAATAGCGCAAACGTCATCCCGTAAAATTCGAATGATTTCTTCAAACTGGCTTGATTGCAGTCAATGCCGTGTGCTTGCAGCCAGTTTGCAAGCGAACAGCGTGTCCGCTTTAGACTGAACTGTTCAAGTACGGGCATCACGACGACTCCCGCGAAGTTCGAACGTCTCGGTCGCCAGACGAATCAACGTCGTGCGCCGTTGCGTATCGGTCACAATCCGAATACCGTCCGTGCCGGACAGCTTGAATTGCGACACGATCGGTCCGCCGCAGACGAGGGACAGGCCGTTTTCCTGTTCGTCGTCCAGATTGATATCGCCCCAATCGCCGCGAGCATGCCGATCCAACAACGCCGTCATGTCGACGCCGACATCGGATAACCGGGCCCGTACGGCGGCGGTGGTTTGTGAGGGGTAAGTCGAAAACATTGCATGCGTACTCATGGTGATTCCTCCTTTGAACAGCGAGTAGCGCAGCATCCCTGTACGGGACAGACTGCGCTCCCCGCCAGGGTGGATTGAAAAAACGATCGGGTTAATACTCGTCCGGCAACAACACCGTTGTCACCGAGTGGTCGGCTTCGGTAATGACCCAAACCGTGTCCTGTTCGGAAATCCGGTACACCGACATCAGTCGGCCGCCTTGTTCCAATGCAGCGTCGTTCAACGCACGATCCTCGGCGCATAGATCGCCCCAATCGCCGCAGGCGTGACGCGAGAGCAAGTGGCCAGGATCAAGCAACGTCTCTTCCAGTAGGGCGATCGCACCGGGCGTCGCCACGGCGGTGCCGAGCGAGAAGGGCCGCTTTTGCGGTTCGTTCCGGATCAGACGGACGGCGTAGCTATCCGCTATCCGCGCGTCGATCTCGTCCGACAACGCGGCCGTCAAACGCCGAATTTCATCGGTATCGGTATCGGCCGTTTCGGGCAAGGTCGCGCGGAGCGATTCCAGGATATTGCCGCCTT
This sequence comes from Methylomonas sp. MS20, assembly GCF_050275925.1. NCBI lineage: Bacteria > Pseudomonadati > Pseudomonadota > Gammaproteobacteria > Methylococcales > Methylococcaceae > Methylomonas > Methylomonas sp. MS20. The sequence continues at coordinate 230,693 of NZ_CP189963.1, read as the reverse complement.
GACTGTCGTAGTCGGCCGTCAACACCCATTCGCAGCCCCAAAGGGCTAAGTAGACATAGGCTTGCTTCGGTCCGACCGCGGTGGCGTAGCACTTAGTGGCGATGGCCACGCTGTCGAGCGCAATCCAGCCTTGGTCCGTCAAGAATTGCTGTACGGTGCGTTTAATGGCATCGTCAGGGTTTTGTCGGTGGTCTGTCATGGTGTTTCTCCTAAGAAAAAGACCCGACAGGCACCACCCAAACGGGCGTGATACCCGTCGGGGTTCGATAAGGTTTGAGCCGCGCGCGGTTACTGCAACGCGTACCAATAGCGATTAGCTTCGGCTTCGGATAAAAACGCGGCCTTCAGCTTGTCGTTCAACCAGACTTGCCAGGGCAAGTCATCGCTTTCGCACTCTTTTACGCCGTGCTTGTCGATCGGCATCGCAAACCGTTTGCCCTGAATGAAGGCGGCAAACACATTCGCTTGCCGTTTGGTGGCAAAGCCGGCGTGGACTTGGCCGTCGATCGTGACCGACCACGGATAATCGACGTGCACGCCTGGTTGGACAGCAACGTCGCCGACCCGAAAAGTCGGGTGCTGGTAAAGGGTCCGAAACGGACTGTCGATTCGCACGATACAGTGGTCCAGAATGGCCGGACCGCCGGTTTCCAGTGGCTCGATCAGCAACGGCACCTTGATCTTGCCGCCCGATCGTCCGATGGTGCCGATGACGTCGTTCTCGTCGAACCAGGACTGTCCCGTTGCCGGGTCGCCATAGTACAAACGGATTTTCCGCTGGGTACCCAAGACCTCTTCGAGGATGTCGACCACCGCTTGCGGTGTCTCTTCGTGAAAACACGTACCGGACGGCCGGCGTTGGTAACGAATGGTATGGCCATTCGAGACGGTCAGTTCAATCATTGGATGTTGCATGGTGTTCTCCGTTGAATACGGGAACGCCACGCCCCCAGTCGGGAACAGACATTCCCGCAGGGATTGATCATGAGGCTCGCCGCGAATGCCGCGAAAAGCCGAAGGATGATTAAGCGGCTGGGTCTGAATCAGACAACCCAAGCGCTTCTTGAGCTAACGGTATCAGCGGGTCTAAGTCCGCCCAATCGATACTGCCGCCGGCGTCTTCACCACGCTGGTAGGCGTCGATCAGACCGCGGCACACCGCCATCGCGGTGCGTTCTTGACGGAGCTTCACCACCGAGGCGTCGGCCTTGGGCCAGACGTCGACCGCTGCGACTTCCCATTGCAAGGTTTCGCCGTCGACTTCCTCGAAGTCGTCGAACAGCAGCGGCATTTCCGGGGTGTCGTCCCAAATCGAGCCGTCGTCGAACGCGGCTTCGGCGATCGATTGGGCTTGTTCCGGACTGTCAGCGACGACGCCGACCACCACCCGGTGCGTGTAATCGAGGGTGTAGGTCACGGCGTAGGCCGGCGAGGGATTCTCGTCGGCGGCTACGTCGCTGTGGTACGGTTCGATTTCGGCATTGCACGACGGGCAATGGTCGTTGCAGGCGCAACTCCATTCGTCGTCCCATTCGATCTGGCAATAGGGGCAACGGTATTGGTTAAGGTACACAATCTCCGAAACCGGAGCGGGTAAGGATGACATGGTAATTCCCTCCGTGATCGGCGGGAACCGTCACCCCGAGGGATGTGGATCCCGCCAGGGTTAAATAAGTCTTTGCCGCCGGCCGTAAGGACGGACGGTTGCGTTATGAAAAAGTCGTTGTAAGGTCATCGGACCTTCCCTTTTTCAAGGTCAGCCGATGAACCTAACATGGACCCGAATCGTTGAATGGGTGAAGTGGCTGGATCGACTCATCAATCCGCCACCTAAACCCCGGCCCCAACCCGAACGTAAGCCAATGGCGGTTCTGGTGAGACCCGGTAAACGTCACTTCGACTGCTATCGCAAGATCCTCGCGGATCTGAACGACTACGAGGTCGACGTATTGACGAACATCCCCGATCCCCAAGTGGCAGGACCGCTGTTAGCTCGCATCCGCGCATTTAGGCGGGATACGATTGTCCAGATTGCACCGTTGCTCGAGCTCGATGTCGAGCAAGAATTGCGGCGTTGCAACGTGTTTCGCCTGCCGTCGGTGACGACCCGGCTGCACTGATGCCCCGCCCGATTAATGCACAATCGAACCGGTCGTGCCTTTTTCGCCTTGCAAGGCCTTGCGCAAACCGGCTGCGGGATTGGGCTTTTTAACCGGTGCAGCCAAGGCCGCATCCGATTTTCGCCGTTTTTTCACGGGCTGGTTGAGTAGTGCCTGCGCTTCGGCCAAGCGGCGTTGCAGCTCGGCGATTTCGATATCCGCCTGCATAATCGCTTGGGTTTTCAACCTAACCTGCAGATCGACATCGAGTTTCTCGAGCCGATAGGCGTGGCTCTGGTTGCGTTCCAAAAGGCTCGCCCGAATCGTTTCGGAAAGATCCTCCCAATCCGCTGCGGGCCGTGGGTTTGGTGCGGTAAAGCGCGCGGGTAGCGCGGGCCTGACCGATGGGTTGGCTAAGCGTTGGCTTTGCCAGAACGCCCCGTGTTGGCTAAACCAGAACCGGGCCGTCTTGACGGTATGCCAGATCACCCGGATGGCCAGGATGAATAAGGCAAGCAGAATGGTACCGATGATCAAGTGCATGGAAACCTCCTTCCAAAGCGGAAGAAAAAGCTTCAAACGCACGACCCGGCTCGGGCAGTGGCGCCCGAAGCGGGATGGATAAAGGCTTGTAAACAAGCCGGATGAAGGATCGGCATTGACGCAACCGATACCAGCAAAAGGTGATTTTGCTGGCCGCCTGAAGACGGAACGCCGGCCGTGGCCGGAATCAGCATTCTCGAAAGAACGCATGAAGTCGATTTTGCGATGCGAAGTCCTGGACCACGCATGAGAAAACCGGCTCTTATGAGGGTTGCGCTACTCTAGCCCGATCGCTAGCCGCTGGCAATAGGGTGGCCGATACGGGCAGGACTTCATCGAAATGAAATCCTGCAACGCGTACCGGCACGCTTCAAATCACCTTATACCGCTCAAGCCGCCAATAGCACGGCTTTGGACAGTTCGAACAGCTGATGCCTGAGTTCGGACACGTGTTGGATGCTGAGGGCGACCGGAAATAAATGGCCCACCTCCACGCCCAAGCCGATACCCAGGGTTTCGATGCCGTTGTCCTGGCACCGTTTTAAGATCGACAGCGTACCCGCTTTATCGTTGGGCACCCCATCGGTGATCACTAACAGCACCTTGCGCGGTTCGCGGCATTGCAGCAATTGCGCCGCGGCAAACCAGACCGCTTGGGTCATGGGCGTGGTATTGGCCGCCGACAGCGAAAAACGTCCGAAACTGCCGTGGACTTTTTCGCCGTGGCGTAACACTTGATGCACCGACGCATCGTCGGCGCCCGGAAAGGCGGTGATCGCGGGATTGACACCCTGGATACTTTCCAACGCCAGGGCCAAGGCCATCGCCGCGTCCAGTGCCAGACTCAGCAACGTGACCGCGACATTATCGATCACGATTTCAGCACCCATACTCTCGGAGGTATCCAACAACAGATGTACCGCACTGTTCGGCGAAACCTGGTGTCCGGATCGGCAAAACACCCGCGTATCGCCCAACGCCAGCTTGGATAAGCGGCGAGGATCGATGCGCCGACCGTTGCGCACGGCTTGCGGCCGGTTTTGCCGGTGGGCTTGCACCGCGCTTTGCAGAGCGACGCGCAAGGCTTTGCTGTCTTGTGCCACCCGCTTGGCCAAGGCTTGACCGACCAAGCGGCTACCGGTCGGGATGAGCCCGTTCGGTAAGATCAGGTCGTGATAGGTGCCCGGTGCCAGGCGCAATTGCGCTTTCACCGTTTCGAACCAGTCCGGTTCCAGGTCCTGCTCGGACGTGGCACGCAGTAGGTCCATTAAAGACGGCGTAGCGCTCTCGTCCTGCTGGGCCGGCTGATCCGTTCCGGACGAAGCGTGATCCGCCCCCGCCGAATCGTTTCCAGGCTCGTCGTCCTGATCGGACGGGGCCGGGTCTTCGGGATCAGTCAGGCTTTCGGCGCCGTCTGCGTCTGAACCGGACGATGACGAATCCTCGTGCTCGGTGTCCGTGTCGGATGGATCGTTATCATCCTCGGCGGCGGCGTTGTCAGCATCCTCCGAGTCCGAATCACCGCTAGCCGACGTGTCCGTCGGTTCGGTACATTCCTGTTCGATCATCGCCAAAATCCGATCGGTCAGGTCCAGACAGTCCCGTTCGCAGGTTAAGGCGTTAGGCACTTCGGATAACAGACCTTCCAAACGAATCAGCGCGCCGCGCGGAAAACAATCGCGTAACGCCTCTCGGGTGGCATCGACCAAGGGGGTGAGTACCGCTTGACCCAACACCGTTGCTCTGAGCCGTTTCAGAATGTAGCCGTACAACACGTTGCCGGGATGGTCGTGTGTCGTCATCGCGACGAACCGGCCTTCGAAGATCATTTTTTCGATCACTTTGGCCAAGGTTAGCCGGGTGCCGGGATAGGTCTTGGCCAGTTCATGCTCGATCCGCACGTCTTCGATCGCACCGCAGATGCGCCGGCGCAACACCGAATCGCCGTAGTCGATCTCAAAATCCGAAAACCGAAGATGGGCGGCTTCATGGGCCAAATAGCCCCAGGCGACCGTCTGATAATCCGGATCGGTGCCGTCATAGCCCGGCAGCTGGATCGAATGGCCGTCGGTATACGCGTTCGCGCCGCCGACCGAGACCGGAATGCCAAAGCGGTTGCCGATGGCGGCCGCCACGATGGGAAATGCACGTTCTAAAGTGGAATTCATGGCTTGCTCCTTAAAAAAACCGGGGCAAGCCACAGGCCCGAAGGGGCGTGTCGCATTGCCCCGATAGGGTGGATAAAAAACGCTTAAAACCAGAAATCGGCAACCACTTTCGCCGATGGCTCGGGGACAGCATTGCCTTGGGTTTGAGGTTCGTCTTCTGGATCCGCTTTGGGCGCTTGCGCGGCCAAGGCGGGTGATTCAAGCTTGCCGTCCGAAACGGAAACCAGATTGGCAAACGACGAATCGTTCGCTTCTTGATAGCCGTCACCGGTCAGCAAGTCGTCGAACAAGTCGCCAAACAGCGCTTCCGGATCGATCGCGGGTGTCTCCTCGGTCGGTTCGAGCAAGCTGAATTGAAGCGGATCGGTCGCGGGTGTCGACGCTGGCACTTCCTCGTCGCCCAAGGGCGCCAAGGCCTCCGTATCGTCGTCGTCCGTCACCGCCGGCTGCATCGTCAACAAGCCTTCGCCGTGGCGGCGAAGCTGGTCGGGATTGGCCAACAGCAGGGTCATCGCCAGGATTTCCTGCAGCAAGGCTCCCTCGATCGCACCGCGACTGGGGATGGTTTGCAACAAGGTATCGATCCAGCGGACGATGGGCGCTACGCGATGATCCAGAAAGCCCAAGCCATCCAGTTTGTCGCGAATCCGTTTGATCGGCCGCAAGGCATTGCGAGTGACTTGCTCTTTTCCGATCAATGACTGTTCCAGCAACAACTGGGCATCGACAGCCACTTCGTGAAACAACTGGCCGCCGATCGAATCGATTTGCTGTTCCAGCCGCGCGACATCGCCCGGACTGGCGGCTTCCGGTTGCCGGATAGCGACCACCATAAAGTCGAAACCCAACTTCGTGGCCACGTAGGGCATGGGATCGATCGCCTTTTCGATGATGCCGGCGAAGCTTGGGTGTTTAGCGATCCAGTCGCGCACCGCATCGTCGTAGCCCGCCAGGAAACTCGCTTTTTTCGTGGCGAATGCCAAAGCGATTTTTTCAAGTTCCGCCACGATATCGGCCGTGTGTTCGACCGGCACCACAAATCCGCCCATAAAGCGGGTACCGACCCGTAGACAGTGGCGTTCACCCGCCTTTTTCAGGCGATTGAAATCCGCCAATTCATCGGGGTCGAGCAAGCGCTTGGAGCCTAAACTGGCCAAGTCCTCGGGTGGTAATTCGCTGCCGTCGGCCAGCACCAGATCTTCTTTGCGCAATTTTTTCCGCGCGCCGTAGATGTTGGCGTCGATTTTGACCAGGACCACGCGGTCCAGGATTTGATTACACTGCGTCATAGTGCCTCCTTAAAAGAGGCCTACGACAGCCCCGAAAGGCAGTGTAAGCCCCTTCCGGGTTGATAAAGCCTGGTGAACAGGCTGGATTAAAAAAGTAAAGACCGTGACCGGTTAAAACCAGGCACTGTCGGTGTCGCCCAGCGCGTCGAGCAGATCCAAGGCCGGCAACAGCAAGCCCAAGGCTTGCGCCACAGGCCGGATTTGCGCCAGGTCGGTACCGAATAGCTGCAACACCTCGGATTCCTGGTGTAAGTTGGTCGAGGTTTCGCGAGACGCATCGGTCACGATGCCCACGTCGATATCGGCAAAGCCGGCTTTTTTCAACGCCGTCAGCCAGAGCCACGGGGTAATGCCGTGTTCTGGATGAATTTGGCCGCTGGTGTCGAAGCTGCATCCGGCTGCGCTCAGTTGCAACAACGACTCCCAATTCGGCCAAGGTGACCCGCTCAGTCCTAGGCCTTGCTGCCATTGGTCGATGCAAGATCGCCAGTGGTGCAAGGCGTGGTTCATGGCGAGCACGACCGGTTGGGGCGCTCGGCATTCGACCTGCCAATACAGCACCGTCATCTCACACCACCCAATCGCTACCGAACACGTCTTGCGCCATCCGGTGGATGGCTTCGCGTTCGGCCATATCGCCGCGCAGAACCAGCGCCCGATCCAAGGCATAGGCCAGGGCATTCGGGGCGCCTTTGTAGTTGGCGCTGAGTAGGGCCCAACGCAACAAACCGCGGGTCGACATGGTGATCGACAGCAGTCCGGATGAATCGCCGCCGCCGATAAAGACCTTGCGGATCTCGTTGGCGAGTTGAATCATCCGTTCCCGAATACTGACGGGCATGGTCGGTACCGCTTGTTCGAGCATCGTCATTTCGTCGGCCGGTTCCGGATAACCCACTTCCATTAAGCGAAAGCGGTCCATGAAGGCCAGGCTTTGACGATTCACGCCTTGGTACAAACCCGAATGATCGCCGGCGCCGGCACTATTACCGGTCGCGACCAGCCGAAACTTCGGATGGGGTTTAACCACTTCGTCGGTAGCGGCGATCAGCAACGGCTTGCCTTCGACGATATCGTTCAAGCCGAGCAGTTCGGCCGGGTCGGTGGCGTCGATCTCGTTGATCAACAGCACCTGGCCGTGCCGCACCGCGCTGGTCAAGGGTCCATCGATCCATTTCATGGTGCCGTTGCCGGTCAGGATGAATTGGCCGAGCAGATCGTTGAACTCGAGTCGACCGTGACCGGCGACTGCCTGCAAGCCCCAGTGTAAGCGGGCGGCGACTTGCTCGATCAGCGAGGTTTTACCGGATCCGGTGGGGCCGGTGATATACAAGCCGTCGCCGTTCGGATTGCCGAAAAACGCCAGCGCGTCGCGGAGCGGCTCGCGCCGGAACAGATACGGTTTTTCGACCGGGACAAACGGATTGCTGGAAGGCGTAAAGCCCTCGACTTTCATGGATGCCGGTGCGGGTATGCCGAAGGTCTCGGCGATAGGGTATTGTTGGTACATACTGCCTCCTGATTCAGGGTGAAACCCGAAAAAGAGGCGGACGCCCTCCCCGGTGGGGAAGCGAGCCTCCCTGTCGGGGTTGATGAATACGTCATCGCGGTTATGATGGTCTAAACCATTGAGGACACCGCGATGATTCGATTAGGACAAAAACTGCGTTTAAGCGACCGGGAACGCCACGCCTTTCGGGTGATGACCGATCGAGCCACACCGCCAAAGACGGTCGTGGCGTACAATACGGCCTTGAGCGTCGCGGCCGAGGACTTGCGGGATAAGGACACGAGTGCCGAATCCCGCTTGCTGCAAGCCGTGTTACTCGGCGAATGCCTCCAGGAGGAGTAATTCCGCCAATAACTCGGCTTTGGCTTCGCCGATTGCCTTACTGGCCAGCAGTTGGCGCAAGGTGTCGGTTTGACCGCGATCGATCAGCGACAGCACCAAGGTGGTGGCGATCGCCGGGTTGAGGTCCCGAAATTCACCGGGATGGTTCAATAAAGCGCCCGCGACCGAGGCCGGTTTTAACGCGGCCAGTTCGAGCAGCTTGTCCGCCGTGGACATGAACGCTTCGCGGCGTGGAAATTTAAAAAGGGATTTTAAGTTCATGGTCGTATCTCCTAAAAAATTAAAGGGAGACACGCCTCCAGCGGGAGAGGTCTCCCTGTTGGGGTGGGTATAGTCATCAAACGATGTCAAACATCAACACCGATCGAGGTTTGCATGATCGAACATGCGGGTAAAGTCCGATTGACCCAAGCGGAATTTCGCCGCTTACAACGTCACAACGCCCAGCGCGGGTACGCGGTCAATACGATTAAAACGACAGCGGAATACGATGTCGCCTTGGTTCAGGCCTGTGCACCCGCCTTTCTCGCCGATTTACTTCAGGCGTTGGAAACGGGAACCAGCCCCCTGGTACGCGGTGAAGTCACCTACGAGCAGTTGCTGAAGGATTAACGCTCCGCGATGCGGGTTAACGCCATCGCATGGAGGCGTTTGAGCAGATCGGTTTCGGAATCGTCTTGAAACTGCCAGCCATCAGGTAGCGCTTCGACAAACGCTACCACCGCTTCCGGATTCGACTTGGCCAGTTCTTCTAACCGTTTAGCGGTTTCCCGCCGATGTTTCAGATCGGTTAAAAACGTCCAAACCGCTTGTTGATGAGTCATGGTGCACCTCCAAAAAACGGGGGCACCGATGGCCCGATAGGGCGCGATGCCCCCTTCGGGTTTTGAGAAAATGCCGTTGATAGCAACGGCCGACATAAACCGGGTTTGACGCACCCGGTACCACCAAGGACATCCCTTGATCGCCGCCTGAAGACGGAACGCCTGCACTGCAGGATTTTCAGCGTATCGATGACGATAGCGCTAGAAAAGTCGGTTGAGGGCTTGACTTACACCTTAAAACAAGCCCTGAAGCGACTTAAAGAAACGAACACGACGGAAGTCGTGTTCGTTCGTTGCTAACGTATTTAAAACCAACTGCTTTCCGTCACGGCCAAGGACGCCGGATCAAACGCCACTTGCGCGTTTTTACCATTGTCGTCTCGGCACGTCACGCGCACCCGCGAGGCCGGAGCCTTTCGGTACGGCGCCAGCTCCGCCTCAGTCAGTTGCGGGAGCAGGGCCGTTAAAGCCGCCCTGTAATCGATACCTCCCTGGCTGACGCTTCGACAGACCCGCACGCCGGAATGTTCGGCGATCACGTAGTCGGCCATTTGCGCCACCCATTCAGCTTCGGTCTTGGCTTGCAGTTCGGCCAGTTGTATGGCTTCGGCTTTCAATGCCTCCAGTTTCTTCTGCCGAGCACGGTATTCGGCCGCCAGTTGACGCCACTGGGTTTCGGCGTCGCCTTGCGGCAAATACAAATCCCGCTGCAGATCCTTCGGCGGTTCTTTTTTGGTCATCACCCAACCGTAAAACGTGATCGTCGCGTTGATTAACGCTACCAAAAAGGCGTCATCGCGCGCGATATCGAACACCTTGACATGCTGGTCGTCGAGATAGAAGCACAGATAGCCTCTTTTGGCATCGGCGACCAACAACTGTTGCTGGACTTGCACCCAATACAATTGGTAGGCGGCCGATTGCTCGCGTTCCCGCACCACCGTTTGGTAGGTACTGGGGTGCGGGCATTTGATTTCGACGGGTTCGCCGTTTCCAGTCATGCCGTCGAACGAGGCACGGATCAGCGGGTACTGATCGCACTCGCCGCACAGGGGTAACAACAGTTCGTCAAGGGTGGTTTCGAACCACTGTGCCGCCTGCGATTCCAGTTCGCGGCCGCGACGGACCAAGGGATGGTGGTCGAGGTTGGCTTCCAGGACGATGCCGACCCGTTCGGCCCACAAGCGCCAAGGCGTCTTGTAAGGCGACCGGTTCAGAATGATTGCCGCTTCGCTGGCGGTCACGCCTTGCGATCGCCATCGTCGCCACGCATCGCTGCGTTGGGCGATATCGACGATCTTCATTCGAACTCTCCGTCGATCCGGATATCGCAGCCGTGCAGCACACCGTCCAGTCGGCGTTGTTTCAATACCGCATGGCAACGCTGTGCGCAGCGGGCATGGTCGAATAGCAATAACGTGTAACCGTCCGTCAGCGTGCACAGGCCGCCGAAGGTTTCGGCGAGGCTCTCCAAATCGGCGTAGGAATGCCGGCGTTGAAACAGTCGGGTTTCCGTGTCCGGATCGAGCGTTCTATCCAGATATCCAGGCCCATACCGGCGCAGGACAGTGGGTGAATCGTATCGGCTCCAGTCGATAAAGCTGGGGATCCGGTTGAGGGAGCGATCGAAGGGGGTGATTTCAGTCATGACGTTTCTCCAAGAGAAGAGCGTCACGAATAGCCCACCGGGCGAATCATGACGCCCTGGATGGGTAAAAAAATGAAAAACCGAACGGTGTGGGTCGGCTTAGTGGCTAAAGGTTTGACGGGCCTGCGCTAGCGCCCGGTCTTTCGCTGAAAGTGGCGGCAGGGTCATGCCTTCCGTGTGTTCCAACGCGGGTTTCGGTTTGGCTTTTTCCAATTCCGCACGGGCATAGATCAAGTCGAGTCCTTTGAAGCGCTCATTGACGAATGCGTCAGCCGCGGCCCAGGCGTTCGCCTTGGTTGTCCGCTTAATCAAGGTTTCAACCGCCTTGATCAAATTTGGATCGAGCTTTGAGACATCGATTTCCTCCGGCTTGACTTCAGCGTGAGGTGGTTGCTCGTTATCGGTGACCGTCGCAGCGTTCGCTGGATCGATATCGATCACGTTGGCACCATCAATATCGATGATTTTGCCGTCCATTTCCTCGGCGGCATAACCGCATTCTTCCGGAAAGGCCGCCCGCAAAGACGCCGCTTTACCGCATTTGGCCAACTGACCTTTCGGTCGTTTGATCCACATCGCGGTGGGCACTTGCGAGTTCTTACCGCCGGCGGTGCTGTAGGCTTCGAGCCAATAGACTTCCTCGGTAAACGCACAACGTTTGCCGCCGACGATCCGGTAGACCGTGACCGCCACCCATTCGGGAAACGTCAGGGTAGTGCTGGATTCTTGCCATTGATCGTTATCGTCCTTGTAACGGCCGGTAAAGGTACGGGTGATATCGGGGCCCCAGACAGGCCGATCGATACCCGCCCAAACACCGGTTCGGGAGGCAGTGGTCTGGATTTCCATGATGGACGGCCAGACGGTTTCGACATTGCGGCCTAGAGCGGCACTCCACATCGGCACGATATGCACCGGCTTTTTGAAGATGTCGAGTTTGCGGGTCTTGCAATAATCCAGGGCCATCAAGATGGCTTCGGGAGTTTTGGCCGTGGGAAAGGTGACTTCGGTCAGGACTTTCCAGGATTGCTCCGTCAGGCCGTATTGCTGCGCGGTCGCCGGCATGGGCAAGTCGCGGGTTTTATCGGGGTTGCGTTGGGGTTGAGCCATGATCGTTCTCCTAAAAAAAAGGGGAACGACATTGCCCCACGGGGAATGTGTTCCCCGGTGGGTGAATGGTTGCGCCTGAAAGACGCTGGATTTGAAGACTGAGCTTAACGCACTCAGTACGGAAACGTCAGTTCCCGCCGCCTAAAGACGGAACGCCTGCGATGCAGGATTTTCAGCGTGCAATTACGCTAAAAACTAGGACCAAGTTATAACAAAAAAAATCGATCGGTGGAAGTGGTATTGGGGCGCTGGAGAGTACCCGGTCGAAAAGCGCTTGTACATTACTTTCTTACTTACTTACTTTATTTCTTATTATATGCCAAACTAGGGCCGTCGCTAACGATGGGGGTACTGTCGAGTGACACAAAAAGTGAAATGCGTGCCAAATTAGTGAAAAACCAGTGACACAACTATTGAAAAAATCCGAGAGGATTTGGTTCTTAGAACCTAAAGGAGAGGCATGTTTGCAACTGTGCTGGCGTCATCGACTAGCCAGTTGCACATTACCTCATAGGCAGACATCTGAGAATTTAGTCGCCATTCAAAATAATATTCATAGTAATTTGTTAATAGCTGATAAGTGGAAAAACTGAGGGACAATAAAATCCCTTTCACATTTGGTTCAATGAAATGTCGCCTTTAACCATCGGCAAACTTGCCAAACAAACCGAAGTCACCATTGAAACCATTCGTCACTATCAACGTATTGGTCTTCTGACAGAGCCAGCGAAACCCGATGGCGGTTATCGAGTTTATTCAGATGATGCGATTGCCCGAATACGTTTTATCAAACGCGCTCAACAGGCTGGATTTACCTTGAAAGAAATTGCCACCTTGCTATCGCTTGATGGGGCACACTGTGCTGATGTTCGACAAGTCGCCGAGCAAAAATGCCAGCAGATCGATCAACAAATCAGGGATTTAACCGCTCTCCGTCAGGTATTGGAAAGCCTGGTCAACGACTGTCAGCAGACAGCTCCAACCGCTCATTGCGCTATTCTCGATGCATTTAGCGATGATGCATCTGATCCCAACCTTGATTCTATATCACGCACTTGACTCTGTTCTAAGCAACAGGGTTTAGACTCCTTGCCAACATTGACCATGGTTTGGCTTAGGAGATTGCTATGAATACAGACTCAGAACCCCCCACTAACACCCCGTCATGGTTGGGTATCGGCGCCCTTTTGGCCGCTGTAGGGGCTTCGGCCTGTTGTGTTGGGCCATTTTTGCTGCTGTCGTTGGGTATTGGTGGTGCATGGATCAGCACGTTGACGGCGCTGGAACCGGTCCGGCCATTTTTCATTGTCATGACCCTGATTTTTATAGTACTCGGCTATCGAAAGCTCTATCTAACGTCTGATCGCTGTGCGGTAGGTGAAATCTGCTCCACATCCGACAACCAACGCCGGCAGCGCCTACTGTTTTGGCTAGGTTCCGCATTCATTTTGATATTGCTGGCTTTTCCCTGGTTAGCGCCTTTTTTTATGGCTTGAGAGGATTCCGATATGACCATTAAATCCGGATTATTACTGATAAGCTTGGTGTTACCGGCCACTTTGTGGATGCCAGCGGCCTTTGCTGAAACCACAGAGGCACAGCAAAACCAACAACAATCGGTGACACTGAAGTTAGAGAATATGACCTGCGCCATGTGTACCGTCACCATCAAAAAAGCCTTACAGAAAATCGACGGCGTGCAAAAAGTGGCTGTCGATTACGATGCAAAAACGGCCATGGTTACTTTCTACAGTCACAAAACCAATAGCACAGCCTTGATCAAAGCTACGACGGACGCCGGTTATCCGGGCTCTCTGGTCACACCTATTAGCCAATAAGACCGAGGATAGCGTCTATGTCTGATTGTTGCTGCCCCACCAAGTCATCCGCAAAAACCCAACAGATTTGTCCTGAATGCGGTTCCGCGTGCAAAAGCGTCGGCATGCCTACGTTGTACCATCAGGTACGGTTTCCCGAAAATCAGTCAATCGTCATTGACAGCTATTATTTTTGTCCGGCAAAAACATGTTCGATTGCTTACTTTGCCAACGCCGGCAGCACCATTCCCAAACAGCATTTACGAAGCTATCAAGCGATTCAGAACGACGCGCTTTGTTACTGCTTTGACATAGACTCCGAGCAGTATTTATCGGCGTTAAAAGATCGACGGGCAGAACCGATCAAGGGTTTCGTCATGCAACGTACCAAAGCCGGCGAATGCGCCTGCGAAATCAGGAATCCGTCAGGCCAGTGCTGTTTGGCCAACTTCAAGCGTTTTGAAAATGAGTGACGTATGGTTGTCGAATTATTACTGGAAACCTTCCGTTCGAACTCTGGGTATTTTTTCCGGCTTTCGCAGCCGCGAAATATTTCACCATTAGTGGCAAAAAAGTCGGAAGATTTCACTATTTGTGTCAAACCTCCAACTAGCATGTGACATGAATAATGAAATAATCCGACAGAGCTGCCAGGCTAAAGCAATCAGGGAGCCTTCAGGGTCACGCTCGCTGGTGTTTGTACCTAAATGCTTGAATTATTTTGGATGGCGAGTATTCTTTTGAGGGATGGTTTCCTTACTCCGCTTTAAAACATGGCTCTCTATCGTGCTGATATTCGCTGTGCTCGGTCATTTTGGCCTGGGCCATCGAGATGTGTCGGCCTTTGTGCTATGTTTTGGTGCTGATGGCCATGTCGCTGTAGAGAAGAATGGAAAAGACCAATCCGTAAGTTTGACTGTTGTCACTCGTTTCAACGACGAGACAAATGCTCTTACGAGCGATCACAGCGATCCCTGCTCGTCGCCTTGCACTGACATTCCTATCGATGGTGATGATCACATCCCCCTACAATTGACGAATTTATTAAAAATAGCGATTGATATTGGGCTTTTGCCGGTATTTTTCCTGATCTCACTGCTAGTCCTTTATGCCAAAGTCGTTATTCGGCAGCCGGCATTTTTCGACCCGCCCTTTACCGATTCCCGCCTACTCGCCCTGCGCAGTACCGTTTTACTGATTTAGCCACTTCTCCTAGCTGCAACTCACAAGCCGAAGGCGCAGGTTCATCTGTGTCCGTGTTGACGTTCCCTCTATGCTACGGAGAAATTTTCCATGTTCTCGAATTATGTGCGGCCACTTGGCGTTGCACTGTGTTTATTGATTACTGCCGGCTCGGTCGATGCGAGTCCGGCAGACAACACGCTATTGCCGGCACAATCAGGCGATCTGGGTGCAAACGGTTCCAGTCGGCAAGCCATTGAGGAGCCGACCGGTTCCCTGGTTTTGTCTCAAGCGCTTGCCCTAGCGCTAACCCAGAACCCCGAGCTATCCGCTTTTTCCTGGGAGAGCCGAGCACAGGAAGCCGCCACCCTCCAAGCGGGTTTGTTTCCCAATCCCACTTTCAATGCCAATGCGGCGAATTTTGGGAATCAGGTGATCAAGGGCTTCGACGGCGATGTCGTCACCTTGGAGCTGAGTCAATTGATCGAATTGGGCGGTAAGCGCACCGCTCGCATGGAAGCGGCATCGCTAACCAAACAATTAGCCGATTGGGATTACGAAACCAAGCGAGCCGATGTACTCACTCAAGTTACGCAGGCATTTATTGACGTGTTGGCCGCCCAACAGCGCTTGACGCTAACACAGCAAATTCATGAATTGGCCAATCAGACAACGGTCACGACCTCTGCGCGAGTGCAGGCAGGCAAGGTATCGCCCGTTGAAGAAACCAAGGCTAAAGTTGCTCGCGCTTCGGTGCAAATTGAGCTGATGCGAGCCCAGAAAGAACTGGAAGCCGCCCGCAAGCGCTTAGCCGCCGGCTGGGGCAGCACGACACCGCGTTTTGAGACGGTAAACGGTCATTTGGAAAGTATACAAGCACCGGCTTCCCTGGACTCATTGGCGCAACGCCTCTCCAAAAATCCCGATTTAGCCCGTTGGGCCACCGAAATCACCCAACGTCAGGCGCTCATCACGATGGAAAAATCCAAGGCCATCCCGGATGTCACCGCGACTGTCGGTGCCAGTAAATTTCTGATGCCGGGTGATTACGCTTTAGTGGTCGGTTTTTCGGTGCCATTGCCGGTTTTCGACCGCAATCAAGGCCGTATTCAAGAAGCCGAGCATCGTTTGACCAAAGCGGAAGACGAATTGCGCAGCACCCAGATTCGTATTGCCACGGCATTGAACACCGCCTATCAAGCCCTGGATACCGCTCATTCCGAAATCATCACCTTGCAGCAAGATATTTTACCTGGCGCCCAAAGTGCTTATGACGCCGCCTGCGAAGGTTATCGTTTGGGTAAGTTTGGTTTTCTCGACGTACTGGATGCACAGCGCACGCTGTTTAGCGCCAAAAATCAGTATTTACTGGCCTTGGCCGAATATCACAAGTCCGTGGCCAACGTGGAACGTTTGGTCGGCAGCAATATGAACGAAACAGTGGCGGACAGCCAACCCGAGGTATCACCATGAACACCATTAACAAAAAACAATGGACCGCTATCGCCGCGATTATTGTGGTCGGCCTATTGTTCAGCCTATTTATTCTGAGCATCGACAAATCGATGCCGGAAGGTGAGGAACACGGCGAAGAAAGCCAGGCAGCGGCTAAAGTCGATAGCACCGAAGGCGATAATGGCCATGAACATGCCGATGAAGCCAAGCAGACTCAAGGCCCGCACGGCGGTGACGTTTACAGCGACGGTGACTTTAAGCTGGAAATCCTGCTCAGCGAGGAAGGCGGTGAGCCGCGCTTACGGGTTTATCCGTTCAATCAGGATAAACCGCTTCAGCCAGTTGCCGATCAACTCTCCGTGCAACTGAAGCGCCCGAGCGGCGAGCAACAGCGCATCGAGTTTAAGCCTGAAAAAGCGTATTGGCAGAGTAGTCAGGCTATCGACGAGCCCCATGTCTTTGAAGCGAACGTGACGGCCAAGCATGATGGTCAGACGTTTCAGTTTGCTTTCAGTAAAGAAGAAGGCAAAGTAGCCTTGAGCGATCAGCAAATCGCCGAAACTGGTATCTCGATTCAGAGCGCAGGTGCAGCGCACATCATAAGCTCTGTCACCCTACCGGGTGAAATTCGCTTCAATGAAGATAAGACTTCTCATGTGGTACCGCGTTTGGCCGGTGTGGTGGAGAACATTTCCGCGAACCTGGGCCAGCAAGTCAAAAAAGGCCAGGTCATCGCCGTGATTGCCAGTACGGCGTTGTCCGAGCAGCGTAGTGAATTGTTGTCGGCACAAAGGCGACTGGAGTTAGCCCGCTCTACCTTTGCGCGGGAAAAGCACTTATGGGAGGACAAAATCTCGGCGGAGCAGGACTACCTGCAAGCCCAGCAGGCGATGCGGGAAATGGAAATCGCCGTCCATAATGCCCAACAAAAATTGATAGCGTTAGGCGCAAGTCCCACAGTATCGGCCAGCAGCGGCGCACTCAACCGCTACGAAATTCGCGCACCGTTCGACGGCATGGTGGTCGAGAAACACATCGCCATGGGAGAAGCGGTCAAGGAAGATGCCAGTATCTTCACCATTACTGATTTATCCTCCGTCTGGGCCGAAATTATCGTATCGGCGAAGGATCTCAATGTCGTGCAGGTCGGTAAACAGGTCAACATCAAGGCCACGGCGTTCGATTCTTCGGCGACCGGTACGCTGTCTTATGTGGGCTCATTGATGGGTGAACTAACCCGCACCGCTACGGCACGCGTGACACTAGACAATCCGCAGATGGCCTGGCGACCTGGATTGTTTATCACGGTCGAACTGCCTACCAAGGAAAGTGAAGTGCCGGTCGCGGTTGCAGCCGATGCCATCCAGATGATCAAAAACAAGCCGACGATTTTTATTCGCGTACCCGGCGGCTTTATTGCTCAACCGGTCTCCACCGGACTATCGGATGGCAAAGTTACCGAGATCGTGGCAGGACTCATGCCCGGTACTGAATACGCTGTCAATGGCAGCTTCGTTATTAAATCCGAGCAAGGCAAAAGCAGTGCCGAGCACTCGCATTGATCCCCAGGAGTTCGCATCATGTTTGAACGACTCATTCGTTTAGCGATCGAGCATCGCTGGCTGGTTATTCTGGCCGTACTCGGTATGGCAGGACTCGGTATCTTCAATTACTCGATTCTGCCCATCGACGCCGTGCCGGACATCACTAACGTTCAGGTACAAATTAATACCACGGCACCGGGTTACTCGCCTTTAGAAACCGAACAGCGGATTACTTATCCCATCGAAACCGTCATGGCGGGTTTGCCGCATCTGGAACAAACCCGGTCGCTTTCGCGTTACGGCTTGTCGCAGGTCACGGTGATTTTCCAGGACGGCACCGATGTCTATTTCGCCCGGCAATTGGTGAATCAACGTATTCAGGAAGCCAAGGATAAACTGCCCGCCGGCATCACGCCGGCGATGGGTCCCATTTCCACCGGTCTTGGGGAAATCTATCTCTGGATAGTCGAAGCCCAAGAGGGGGCCAAAAAACCGGACGGTTCGCCTTACACCGCCACCGATCTGCGTGAAATCCAGGACTGGATTATCAAACCGCAGCTGCGCAACGTGCCGGGTGTCACCGAAATCAATTCCATTGGCGGCTACGCCAAACAATATCAGGTGGCACCGATTCCGGAAAAACTCGCGTCCTACGGCCTGACTTTGCAAGATATTGTCACCGCGCTGGATCGCAATAACAATAATGTCGGTGCCGGTTACATCGAAAAGCGGGGCGAACAATATCTGATTCGTGCGCCGGGCCAAGTGCATTCGATGGAGGATATTCGCAACATCATTCTCGGCAATGTCCAGGGCGTGCCCATTCGCATTCGCGATGTCGGCGAAGTCGAAATCGGTCGGGAACTGCGCACCGGCGCTGCGACCGAAAATGGCCGAGAGATGGTATTGGGCACGGTCTTTATGCTGATCGGTCAGAATAGCCGTGCCGTCTCGCAAGCGGTCGATAAAAAGATGACGGAAATCAACCGCACGCTGCCCGAAGGGGTGCAGGCCGTGACGGTCTATGACCGAACAGTATTGGTCGATAAAGCCATCAATACGGTCAAGAAGAACTTAACCGAAGGGGCGATTCTGGTCATCGTGATTCTGTTTCTGTTCCTCGGTAATATTCGTGCGGCCATCATTACTGCAATGGTCATACCGTTATCAATGTTGTTCACCTTCACCGGCATGGTGACGTATCAGGTCAGTGCCAACTTGATGAGTCTGGGGGCGCTCGACTTTGGTGTGATTATCGACGGTGCGGTGGTGATTGTCGAAAACTGTGTGCGAAGGCTGGCCCATGCCCAGGAACAGCAGGGACGTTCGCTATCACGTAGTGAACGTTTTCATGAAGTGTTTACGGCATCGAAAGAAGCGCGGCGAGCGCTGTTATTTGGCCAGTTGATTATCATGGTCGTGTATTTGCCCATCTTTGCGCTGACGGGGGTGGAAGGCAAAATGTTTCATCCGATGGCGTTCACGGTGGTCATTGCCTTGGTGGGAGCCATGATACTGTCGGTGACCTTTATTCCGGCGGCTGTGGCGCTGTTTATCGGCGATAAAGTCGCCGAAAAGGAAAATGTGGTGATGCTGAGTGCCAAGCGTATCTATGCGCCGGTACTGGATAGCGTCATGAGCAACAAGCCGGTGATACTTACTCTGGCGGTGGTCGCGGTGATTCTGTCGGGCCTGTTGGCGACGCGGATGGGCAGCGAGTTTGTGCCGAGCTTGAATGAAGGCGATTTCGCCATTCAGGCAATGCGTATTCCGGGTACCAGCTTGTCGCAATCGGTCGCCATGCAACAACAGATTGAACAAGCTCTCAAGCAGCAGTTTCCCGAAATCGAACGGATATTTGCACGAACCGGTACCGCCGAAATCGCATCCGACCCGATGCCGCCGAATATCTCGGATGGTTACATCATGCTCAAACCACGCGAGCAATGGCCTGAACCCGATAAATCACGAGACGACTTGCTGGCTGCGATACAAGCGGCGGCCAACAAACTGCCCGGCAACCTCTACGAGTTTTCCCAGCCTATCCAGTTGCGCTTCAATGAGCTGATTTCAGGGGTGCGTAGCGACGTTGCGGTTAAAGTGTTCGGCGATGATATGGATGTATTGAATGATACCGCGACTGAAATTTCAGCGGTCATGGCAGCGATTCCCGGTGCATCCGAAGTGAAAGTCGAGCAAACCACCGGCTTGCCGATGCTGACGCTTAATATCGACCGGGATAAAACCTCGCGCTACGGCTTAAACGTGGGCGATGTGCAGGATGCGGTGGCGACCGCGATTGGTGGCACCGAAGCCGGCACCTTGTTCGAGGGCGACCGGCGTTTCGACATTATCGTGCGTCTGCCGGAGAACCTGCGCAGCAATCTGGATGCCATCAACCGCTTGCCGATCTCATTGCCGCGCGGGCAAAACCGAGACGGACGAACCAGCTATATTCCACTGGCTGAAGTGGCCAGCCTGGAAATGGCACCTGGTCCCAATCAAATCAGCCGTGAGAACGGCAAGCGCCGAATCGTCATCAGTGCCAACGTGCGCGGCCGTGACATTGGCTCCTTTGTCGCCGAGGCCGAACAAAAGCTGCAACAAAAAGTCAAAATTCCATCCGGTTATTGGACAAGTTGGGGCGGACAGTTCGAGCAGTTGCAATCGGCTGCCCATCGCTTACAGATTGTAGTGCCTGTGGCGCTAATCCTGGTTTTCACACTCCTGTTCATGATGTTTGGCAACGCCAAAGACGGTTTGCTGGTATTCAGCGGCATCCCCTTTGCTTTGACGGGTGGCTTGGTCGCGCTCTGGTTGCGCGATATTCCGATGTCGATTTCAGCAGCGGTGGGTTTCATCGCGTTGTCGGGTGTGGCAGTACTGAACGGCCTGGTGATGATCGCTTTTATCCGCAGCCTCCGCGACGAAGGCATGTCGCTGGATAAGGCGATTGTAGAGGGTGCTCTGACACGCCTTAGGCCAGTGCTGATGACCGCATTGGTGGCCTCGTTCGGTTTCGTGCCGATGGCCATTGCGACGGGTACCGGTGCAGAAGTACAGCGCCCGCTGGCCACCGTGGTGATTGGCGGCATTCTGTCGTCAACGATGCTGACTTTGTTGGTATTACCGATTCTATACTGGCTCGCGCATCACAAAGACCAATCAGTAAATCCCATGATACCGGGAATTCCGCAGATTGATTCCAATGAGGATTAAACGATGAGTACCTGCAAGCAATCAGAAAAAACCTGTTGTTGTCCTGGCGAGAAACCGGATAACCACCCGCCAACGGCATCAAACTTGTCGAGTGGCATGACGTTCAAAATCGAGGGACTGGATTGCGCCGAAGAGGTCGCCACGTTGAAAAGCGCGATAGGCCCGCTAGTGGGGGGCAGTGACAAACTGGCCTTTGATGTTTTAAACGGGCGCATGACACTGTTGTCTGATGCCGAGCCCGTGACTGAAAAAACCATCATCAAAGCCGTTGCGGCAACGGGTATGACGGCCGCTCGCTGGCAAGCAGGTCAGGCCGATGCTGATGCCAAGCAACTGCACCGTTCGAAGACCGTTTATACCGTGCTTAGCGGGTTGTTTATCGTGGCCGGCATGCTGATTCATATCGCCATAGCCGGCGGCTTTGTGGATATTCAAACCGTTTTCAGCTCGGCAAAAAACGGAACGCTGCAATGGGAGGTGGTCACTCACTATCTGTATAGCTTACTGAATGCCCATGCTCAGCAGGCGATGCCCTTGCCTGAAAAAATAGCCTTTGGTTTAGCGGTGACTTGCGGTGCTCGGCATGTGATTGTTAAGGCGTTTTATGCCTTGAAACGCTTACGGGCGGATATGAATTTGCTGATGACGATTGCGGTTATCGGTGCGATGTTCATTGATGAATGGTTTGAAGCGGCAACGGTCAGTTTTCTATTTGCCCTGTCTCTGGCGATTGAGAGCTGGAGTATTGGCCGTGCCCGGCATGCCGTTGAAGCCTTGCTGGATTTAGCCCCCTCGACGGTGACGATCAAGGATGAAACCGGCCAGGAATGCGTGGTACCAGCGGCAGAAGTCAGTATAGGTACCCGTTTCATATTAGCACCTGGCGCTAAAATCCCCCTGGATGGCAACGTAATTGCCGGTTTCAGTTCAGTCAATCAGGCACCGATTACCGGTGAAAGCATGCCGGTTGCCAAGCAAGTGAGTGATGAGGTATTTGCCGGAAGCATTAATGTTGAAGGCACATTGGAAATCCGGTCCACCAAGCTGGTTTCGGATACCACCCTGGCACAGATTACCCGTCTGGTAGGCGAAGCCCACGGTAAACGAGCCGAGGTCGAGCAATGGGTGGAGAAATTTGCGCGTATTTATACCCCGGCTGTGATGCTGGTGGCGTTGGCCATGTGCATCATTCCACCGTTATTTTTCGAAGGGGGCTGGAACGAATGGTTTTACCACGCCTTGGTGTTGTTGGTCATTGCCTGCCCCTGTGCATTAGTCATTTCGACACCGGTCAGTATTGTCGCGGCCTTAGCGTGTGCAGCCCGACAAGGCATTCTGATCAAAGGTGGTATTTATATTGAAACACCCGCCCATCTTAATGCGATTGCCTTTGATAAAACCGGCACGCTGACCTCTGGTGAGCCCATCGTCACGGGTATTTATCCTTTTAATGGTCATAGTAAAGAAGAACTGTTAAGCCGCGCCGCCGCACTGGAAGCGCGAAGCAATCATCCGTTGGCAAAAGCCATTTTACGCCACACGGAAAAACTCGGTATCAACGTGGCCAGCGCAGACGATGTGAAGGTTCTACCGGGTAAAGGTGTAACCGGATTATTTAATGGCACGGATTTCTGGCTGGGATCGCGTCGTTATCTATTGGAACGTAGCCAAGAAATCCCGGAAATCAGTGAAAAAGCGATTGCCCTTGAACAAACAGGGCAAACTGTGATTGCGATTGGCAATGATCGGCATATTTGTGGCCTCATTGCCGTTGCCGATCAGCCTCGCGCTGAAATCAAATCGATTTTGCAAGCTCTGAGACAAAATGGAATCCGACATTTAGCCATGTTGACCGGTGACAATCAGGTGACGGCCAATAACATCGCGGCCCAAATTGGCATCGATGAGGTTCACGCCGAATTATTGCCCGCCGATAAAGTGGAGATCGTCAGTCAAATGGTCGAGAAATATGGACAGGTAGCGATGATCGGTGATGGTGTTAACGACGCCCCTGCGCTGGGAAGGGCCAACCTGGGGATTGCCATGGGTGTGTTAGGGTCGGATGCGGCCATCGAAATAGCCGATATTGCTCTGATGGGCGATGACCTTTCCAAACTGCCTTGGCTGATCGGGCATTCCAAAAGAACACTGGCGATTATTCGACAAAATATTGCTTTTGCGCTGACGATCAAAGCCGCGTTCGCCGTCTTGGCCTTTGCCGGTGTGGCGACCTTATGGGAAGCCATAGCTGCTGACATGGGCGCTTCCTTATTGGTCGTAGCCAACGGATTGAGATTACTTCATCCCAAAAATACGGCCTTTTAAGTGGCCTGAATTCTTTAAAGGGCGCTTTAACATCGTCAAAGCACCTAGACATTACCATTTCAAGATACCTTTGGAGATTACCATGACATTAAAATCACTGATTGTTTTAGTTTTAGCTGAATCCTTATTATCTGCTTGTAGCTTCATGGAGCCTCACGCCATGGATACTGACCTGGCTATACAGCATGAGGCGTTAGCCAAACACTTCGAAGACGAGGCCAACGAATTACAGACCAAGATTGAGGAACATAAAGAATATCTCAGCCAATTTGAGTCGCAGCGTTACGTTTATGGTAGACACGCAAATGATCTTAAAGCGCACAGCCAAGAAGTGATTGATCTTTACCAGCAGGCCGTCACTGCAAACCGGGACATGGCAGAAATGTTGCGGGAAGCGGATCATTAGTTGTAGCGCTTCGCGTTCCACTGTATCCGTTCTTGAACTGACAAACCAATAGTTTTCGGATAAATACTTGGAAACCGGTCGTCCGAAATCTAACCACTGTTTCCAGATTCTTATAGACGGGAAATTTTTCAATATTAGTGGCACAAAATCCGGAATATTTCATTTTTGGTGTCGCAAGTGGGTGTGATGTGTGACATAAATAATGAAAAATCACTTCAAAATCAATCGACCGTTTTTCACCTTTTGTGTCACCCGACAGGTACACCATGCAAGAAGAAATCTTAGAGTTAAACGCCAACTTGGGCCGCCCGGCCAATATCGACAACGATCAGATTCTCGACGCCGGTAGGATGCTCACCAAGGCCAATCGCAATGTGACAGGATTTGCTTTACGGAAAATAATAGGTGGTGGCGATCCCAAAAGGCTCAAGGAAGTCTGGGACAGGCACAATGCCGCTCAAGCGGTGACGAATGCAGAGCCGGTGGCCGAGTTACCGGTGGAAGTCGCTGAAACCTTGTCCGCGTTGACCAAAGCCCTGGTCGACAAAGTTAACGCATTAGCGCTGGAATTAAACGACAAAGCTGTCAAAACCCAAGAGCGACGAGTGGGAGAGGTGTTAAGGGCGGCTAACGAGCAGCAAGCCCAGGCGGAACGCGAACTGGCCGATGCCTCGCAAGCCGTGGATGAACTGGAAGCCATGCTGGCGGACGAACAGGCCAGGACGGAAGCGTTGACCAAACGGCTGGCCGATTCGCAGGCGGAGAACCAAGCCCAGGCGGTCGAGCTGGCCACTTTGCGCGAACGATTGGAGGCGGCCGAGAAAAACGCGAAGGCGGCGACCGAACAGCATGAAGCCGAGCAAGCCAAACTGCGGCAACAATTGACGGGTCAAAAACAAGCCGCCCAAGCCATCGCGGCCGAACGGGATCAATTGAAAACGGAATTGGTGAAAGTGCAGACCAAGGCGGATGCCGCCGAGGAGTCCCGTAAGGACGAAAGGAAACGAGCGGCGGCGGAACTTCAACGAACCGCCGATAAACTGATCAAGCTCGAAGCGGAGACGGACAACGCTAAACGAGAAGCGGGGAGTGCTCGAGAGCAGGTCGCCCAACTAACAGGCCAATTAACGGCCATGACAACACAGGTCGAACAGTTAATGAAAGCTATTGGAAATTAGTTAATTGCGCTGAACTGGAGGCCTGAAAAGCCGCCGTTGGCGACCTCAACCAACCGGCCAATTTCGGACGACCAGATCCTTGCTTGTAACGTCGGCAATATGGTGGGGAACTGCCCCTGAACTATCTATCCTGAATTCTTAGAAGAGATCAGACAATCGCATTTCTACGCATCGTTCCAAAATAAACAACACCAATCGCTGTGACGAAGAACCACACTGCGGAAGGTAGAGGAACTGCGGTAATTTCAGCTTCTCCCGATATGAATGTCGCGGTTAGCGGGATTCCGTCCGCATCAGACAAGGCATTGAGCTTCAAGTTGAGTGGAGTTAATCCGGATGATAAAGCCGTGAAGGTCAAACTCGCCAAATTAAAGGCGCTTTGTTGAAGGCTCGATAAATCAGCGACCGAATCCAGGGAGATTTCGTAAATGTGAACGGTGTTGGCGGTAGGCGTTTCCGTGCTTTGGATAGAGCCGAGGCCCAACACATCTAATTGCTTGCCGAAGCTGGCCGATTGGAAACTTAGCAATGTTGGATCGTAGGTCAGGGTTATATCCCATGACCCTAGAGCGCCGGTTGCCGCGTCATTCAATCCGGAAACGGCAAGATCGAACTGCGCCGAAGAGCCGACCACCACTATTTGCGATTCTGGAGTGACGGCGATAACGGCGGAGGCTTGCGTTTGTGGAGCCATAGCAAGTAACACCAACCAAATCAGAGCGATAAGATTTTTCATAAAGGTTAAAAGGTGGTAATTAAAAAGTATCGTTTATTTGGCACAACGCGGCTTCGTGCAAAGGTTAACTAGCAACCTCGCATCGACGGCGTCTATCCTGCTGTCTCCATTCAAATCATAGTGGGCGCTGTAACTGTCTGGAAATGTATTTAATTTAGCTCTCACTAAATTTAGATCGTCAATATCAATGCTACCATCAAGACTAATATCCCCTTGCGCGTATACGTTGATAGTAATTTCATCGGCAGACTTTCCACTTACCATAACTTTCGCTTCGATAATTTTTGCTCCAGCAGATTTACTCCTGGTTACCGTTATCGGAAACTCAGCAACTTCTCCTGCATCAAGCTCAATAGTATCTGGGATTTGACTAAAGTCCACGTAGGGCATGTTTGCAGAAGTTATTATTGAAAATTCATCAAGATTAAGGCCTTCATTTTCTATTGCGAAATAGACAGTCTTGTATCCACCAGTCGATAACGAGAAATCGCTATTTCTATTAATTACTATCTCATAATCTGATTTTATATTATCTAGAAGCGTGGTAGTCGCTTCATCAAAAGGCAATAAATATTGTTTATTTTGATTGCTATCGCCTACAGAGCCAGCTCCTATTTCACCGCTTCCATCGTAAATTAGCCTGTCCCAATCGTTATAACTTACTAGATTGGTCAAATGATCATTTCCTTCAAAAATATCTGCGCCTGGCCAAGGTCCGTTAATATCTTCAGAGACAGAGGTTTCATATTCGCATGGAGAGAGGCTTAAAATAGAACAACTACCATTCCAATCAATTGGTTCATTAGTTTTAACTATTTTAAAACAATCCTCTCCAGGTAAAGCCATTTGTTCACAAATAGTTGCGCGCCACCGAATATAATACCTGGTTTTTAAATTCATAGTCGCAGCCCCCCCATTAACTCCAATTTTCTCATTTAGAGATATTTCGCTTAAGGTAGGTATATTAGAAAACCTAGAATAATCCGGATAGCCTATTCCATCGCTCCGCAATATCCCACCTTTTTGAAAAGCATAATTCATAACGCTTAAATAATTGGGTTTGAAACTGATATGATCAACTCCTCCATGGTGCAGACCGAGATTGTGTCCAAGTTCATGCATGAATGTTCCAGCCTGTTGTGAAAAAGTACCGATTTTACTTTTAGTTGTTCCTAAGGTTACGATGAACGTAGACGATGCCCGCACTGGCAACAATGAATAACCGGTCGCACGCTCAATGGTGCCAGAAATAAATTCGTGAGCGAATAAAGAATAATGAAAAACATGTTTCCTATTCCTTGTCTTTTCATTATTAGCAAAATAATTATCCCTGATATTTTTAATATCAGCTTCTAGCTTTTCTTTCTCGGTAGATGAGCCTAAAACTTTGTATTTGTCTTCAAGAATGGCCTGGGAGGCTGAAGTTTCACCCCACAAATCTCCATTTTGGGGATTCATCACGCACTCTCTTCCACAGTCAACATGTAGTGTAATCCCAGTTTTTCCATCAGGGTTGCTAACGGGAGCTTTCGCAAAGGCTTCAACTATCAAATCGATTGCCCCTTTTTCCGGTTTGTGAGAATGGTCGTTAGCAACAAGGTAGTCAACCTCAACAAAAATATCTTTGTGCTTTGGATTAGCACCCATCGCTTTTAGATTTAGAACTACCCCGCTCTCAGTTCTGACGCCGTCAGTTTCCCAATCATCACAGAGTGCGTCACCATCCTCATCGTTACAAGGCGGATGTTGCGTCAACAGCAATGCGTGTTCGCAAGCAAACTCGCTATTGGTTTTCGCCTTCATCGGATTGTAGCCGTTTGCCGCAATTTGCCCTTTGTCGTTAATTCCGACCGCATCGGTGATGATCCAGCCGTTGGCAGGATCGATTAACTTGTTAAGATCGTCCAAGCGAGTAATTTTTTTGCTTTCGTCCTTTTCGTCAGGATTCCATGCGCCTAAAAAAGCGCGGCCGCCGTTCGACGTCGTATAGTGACCGACAAATTGATCCAGATTGTTGATATTGTTAGCACGGCTCGAATAACCGCCTAGAGTGCCTATATCGGTGAGCTTGGTGTCGCCGCTATTGGTGATAAACGCATGTTCGGGATCGCCGAAATTCGTATTGCCTATGCTGCCGTAACCGACAATTGTGCCTTTATCGTTGATGGCAAGCGCCTTGGTGCCTCGGTGAGCGGCGGGGATAGACGAGCCGAGCGACCCCAGGCATGTAACACCTTTCCCATCGTTTCCGGTGACGAACGCACCGCATTCGATCATCTCTTGATATGCGCTTGGGAGGCAAAGCGTATCGGGATTTTGATTTTTACATTGAGATGCCGATCCGCCGACAAGCTGTCCAGCATTGTTGATGCCGAAGGCTCGTCTTTCGTCTAAGTCCGGAAGCAAAGTGCCGCCGACGTTCCGATACAATGTCCCCAGATTTTTCAATGCTCCGTCATTGGGATCAGTAACGAAAAGATTCTCGAAATAGTCATTGTAGTTATTGGGCAGCGTTGCACCCAGATAACCGGCAATCTGGCCAGAATTGTTAAGTGCTCTCGCGTAAGGAATGAGGAATGCGCCTGAGTCGGTATTTTCTATATTCGGATAGGCTAGAACAGGATTTTGACCGTTTTGGCCCGTGATATAAGCGCCGACGCCATCAGACGATCCGAGCACTTGTCCAGAATCGTTAATCGCGATAGCGGAATTGAAGTGATTATCCCCAACAGCCCTAATATTCGCGCCATCCGCGTCTGTCATGAATGCCGTGGGAACGATGTTGATGCCGACATAGCTTCGCCCGACAACTTGACCAAGAATGTTCAATCCATAAGCCGTGCTGCCACACGATGTGTAGATGCCGTTAGCGTCTTTCTCGGCGAGCGTTTTGATATCGACGATATCGTATTCATAACCATAGGCCATGCGACCAACAGAAATTAATAAAAATAGCCACCAGCGGTATATCCCAGACGCTCTGTAATAGTTGAACATGGTTGTTACCCTATTAAATCAATTATGAGTTTAACGCCTACTCCAAGTGGGGATACTAATGCAACAGATTTGAATCGTAAACAAAATAAAATTTACAGAAATATGAAGTTTCGGCAAACTGATCCAATGACGGGGAGCGAACCAAATTCGCTGGGAATGACAGAACGTCAGCAATATCAGCGAAAGCTGACAAACTCTTATATTGTCCGGCTGGCCGGTTTGGGTCGAAAGCGCCGGCCAGATCTTCTTTTTCATCGCCCGAAAGCGGTCTTTCTCGATAAAACACCCGCCAAGCAATGCCCAATGAACGTAAATCGAGGTGGTGGCGGCGATGATTTTGTGACTGTGATTAACCGATCGGTTTGAGCTGCCGATCCCGCAAATGGGCATTGATTTCGCCTATCAGTCGCTGGGCGATCGGGACTTGGCGTTGCGCCTTGCCTTTTCCGACTACGTTTAAGCCTTGGATCCAGCCCGTACCAGCGCCAGTTCCGTTGGGTTCATCCGGCAGCCTTGTCCGGCGCTGACGAGACCGGACGGCGTTGCTTCTTGACCAGCTCTTGTAGCTTGCGGGTTTTGTCTTTTTCGGCTTGAAGTTCCGCCTCTCGCAAGGCCAATTGCTCGCGTAACTGGGCGAGATCGGCCTCCCATTTGAGTTGATGGGCGTGGCGTTCGCCGAGTTGTTGCATCAACTGGGTAATCCGGGCCTGAGCGGTGGCTCGTTCTAATCTGGACTCTTCCGCCGCGCGCTCGAGCGTCGCAATGGTCCTGGCGTGTTCCTGACGGGCGGCGTCTTTTTCCTGCTCGATGCGGTTCAAGTGCCAACCGTGCTGTTGTTCGAAGCGATCCGACCAGGAGGCTTCTTGCGCCTGAAGCGCCGCATTGGCTGCCGTTAAGCTGCCTTCCGCTCGGGACAAGGCCTCACGAGTCGTCGCCAGTTCGGCAGTTGTCTGGCTGATGGATAGCCGTGCATCGGCCAGCGAGGTCGATAATTCGGTATTGGCTTGCCGTAGTTCGGCGTTGTGTTGGTTCAGTTGCGCGCGCTCCGCCGCCCATTGAGCTTGCTGCGCGGCCAATTGTTGTTGCAGTTCGGCGACCAGTGCCCGATCGCTGGCAGCGTTTTGTTCGAATGCTTGGCGCTGTTCGTCGAAGGTTTTATCGGCTTCCTTCAAGGCCAGTTGCCACAGCGAGGTGGCGGCATCCACCAACACCGCAGGCATATCCGGCCGCTCGAAGGCTTGCCGGTGCTTGTCGACAAAATGCACGGTCCAGTCTTTGATCGCCCGGCTGATCACGGTCGGACTATTCACGCCGATTCGATCGCGAATCGCTTCAATGGTCGGAAAGCGGCCATCTTCCATCAAGACGATATCGCAGCATTCGTACGCCTGGGCATAGGTATCGGATTGTTTACGCATTGGCGGAGCCATGATTTAGGAAATAGGGGCCATCTTCGCATGATATTCAGGACATGCAACCCAACGACCCGCTGGGAAGATGCGTTTTAAACGCATCTAGCCAGCGGGTTGAAAAAATCAAATGCGTTAGCATGGCAGACTCTCAATTCCTGTTAGGTAGGTGAATGTCATGGCTGAAACGCAACCCGAAACCACGCTCTATAGTCGCCCCAGTTTTACCCAGACCTTGGTGCTCAATAGCGAATACACCAAGCGTGTTCATCAACGCTACTTCAGATCGGTGGTCACCGCGCTGTACATGCTCGACACGATTTTGTACGTCATCGGCGAGAAGGAGCATATCGATCAGGTGCAAGCGGCGGTGTCCCAGCTGATCGAAGCCTGCACCAGCGATTTGGGCAGGGAAATCGAGCGTTTGGAGAAACTGAGAGACGAAAACGGTATTTCCGGAACGCCCAAGTACAGCAATCCCGGCAGCTACGAGATCGAAATAGTCTCGCCGCAAGTGTCGCAATTCGTAGCGTTGATGCTGAAAATGGACGACGTCATGAAGTTGGTCGATACCTTGTGGCTGAGCAATATGATTGCGAACGAAAAACGCGCGGACACCGAACATCAATGGCAATTACGGATTCAGAAACTGGCCCGTCGCATCATCAGTTTGCGCACCGCAGCCTATCGGGAAGCCCGAACACGCGGCAAGACCGACGAAGTGGCCTCCGCCCGGCAGGTATTGATTGATAAAGGCATCGACTTGGATGACGACGAGAAGGACGATGCGGATGCGGAGCTCGAAGCGGCGGCGTCATAGCGAAATGCGCGCGATTTGGGGGGGGCATGCCCTGCGGTTTGGAAAAAACCCGCTGGGAAGATGCGTTTTAAAAGCATCTAGCCAGCGGGTTTGAAATGCGATTTTTGCTATAACGGTTCTCGCTAACGTTCAAGGAAGTCGCTGGCTTCTTAAAAAAATCAGCATATCTAACCGACGCCCGGCAACGGGCCGTCCATTTCAACCCTAAACGGGGGAATCCTCCGTTTAGGGGTTCCTCCGTGTTTTAGGAGGAGCTTATGCAAAAGCGTACAGCCACTGCCAGGCGGGTGTATCCCGGCGTGGAGCAGTTCGATATCTTCGTCATTGATTGGGACAAACTGCCCCAATTCACGGAACAGGAATTCAGCGAGTTGCGGTATCGCTTGCTGTTGATGATGTTAGGTTCGCTCAATGACGGACGGGTTTCGGCCAAAGAAAAGTCGGAATCTCGGGAATGGTTAATGAGCGAGGACCTGACGCCGTTTTCGTTTCGCGCTTGTTGCGAATCGGAAGGGGTCGATTACCTGGAAATGCGTGATCTGATTTTGGATCACTTGAAAATGTAACTTACCAACGCATCCCATGTTTCATGGGATGCACTTCTATCGACGGCCTCGAGGAACGGTTCGATGAGCCCAATGGAACATGCTAAACAGCCTGGCGCCGAGACCGAATCGGCCGGCGAGACCCCGCCCTTCAAGATCCGTCGAGTCAAACCCCCTTTTTGCGATCCCGGTTACCACCATCCGGATGTTGCTTGCCCGGTGTGCGGTACCGGCCACTACGCCGATGACGCTGCCGACCGTTCGATCATTGAGGAAGTACCATGAGTCATTATCGCGTCGGAACGATCGAATTCACCGAGGACCACGGCCGCCTCCAGACGATCTTGAAACAGGCCTACGCCAACCAACAACGGCCGTTGTGTTTATGTACCGCTCAGGGTGTCGAGCTGTATATTGCCTTTGCTTACGACCGCTATTGGCTGAAACGGATGCCCAATTCCGGCGAGCGGCATCATCCGGGTTGTGATTCTTACGAACCGCCGGCGGAATTATCCGGTCTGGGCCAGGTATACGGATCGGCCATTAAGGAAAATCTCGATACGGGCATCACCCAATTGAAATTCGATTTTCGTTTGGCGCCAGGTAAAAGCCGAACGCCGGTCGCGCCTGTCGAGGGCGAGGAAGTGACCAAGCCGACTAGCATCAAGGCGTCCGAGGCCAAGCTCGGCCTGCGCGGTTTGCTGCATTATCTGTGGGAACAAAGCGGTTGGCAGCGCTGGACGCCGGCGGCGGATTCCCGGCGCAATTGGTATGGGCTGCGCAAAGCTCTACTCGAGGCCTGTGCAGGCAAAGTCGCCAAAGCGACGGCCTTGGATCGGTTGGTGTTTATCCCGGAAACCTTCAGCCTGGACAAAAAGGACGAGATCAACGCCCGAATCGCCAAGGACTTGGCGTATCCGGACAACCTCAACCGCTTTCGTGTGCTGATCGGCGAACTCAAGGAGGTCAAGCCGGCCCGATTCGGGCAAAAGCTCATCATCAAACATCTGCCGGAGTACCCGTTCTATCTGAACGATCAGACCTACAAGCGCGTACTCAAGCAGTTCGATACGGAATGGTTGTTGTGGCGGGGTAATGAGGCCAGCCGTCTGATGGTCATTGCCACGTTCTCGATTCGTCTGGGTGGCTATCCGGAAATCGACCAGCTCAGTCTGATGAATGTTTCTTCGCAGTGGATTCCGTTCGAGACGGCCGAGGAACTGGCTTTGATTGACTATTTGGTGGCTCACGGCCGTTCATTTTCAAAATGTTTACGCTACAACCTGGCCAGATCAAAACCGCTGGCGGCGGCGGTGCTGGTGGATACCGACACGCCTAGCGCGGTCTACGTGGTCGACACCGCTGCCCATGACGAATCAACCGCCGCGCTGCGTGACATCATCGCCGAGAGCCGAACCCCGTCGCTGATCTGGGATCCACTGCAACCGGCCTTGTGCGAGGTATGAGGACCGACACGATCATCGGCGTGGTAACGCTGCATTCCGCGCCGGACGACGGCGGATGGTTTTGTGTCGGCAACTTCAAACCTGTGCGGGTCACCGCCGGCGTAAAAGCCTGGATCGAAACGACCGACTTAACCGGACTATTGGCGGCGGTGGTGTCTGATCTGTTACCCCTCTCCGCACAGTATCCCTGGCTTAGAATCGAGTTGGTTTACGGCGCCGGACTGGCGCAATGGTCGGTGACCGACGGTGAGGGTCGAGCGGTGATGGAGACCGCCGTGGCGTGCTCTACTCCGAACGTCGGGCGGCGATTGTTCTATTGGGCGGATCGGGTTTTCATGGTGGCCGACGAATATTGAGTCAGCAAATTGAGTCTGGGCTGTAACAGTGTGTAGGCGCGGGAGCACCAATCATGACACATCAAGAAGCAAAACAAATTCTAGAGCAATCGGATGCAAAGATCATTATTGATGAAGATGCAGGAACGGCAACAATCGACGGCGAACTTACTATTGAGGAACTGCACGCTGTTTTGCAACTGCTTGAGTACGGCGCATAAAGTAGAGTGGATATTATCTTTTGAGTGCTGATAACGAGCACTGCTCTCAACCAGATTTTGCACGGAACGTCTTGCTGTGCGCATTGATGATCCAACGATGTTTTTCTCAAAACGACATGGTTTAAAAAATAGGAACCGATCTGATTCCAAACCTTTGAATGCAAATAGCCGTTTATAGTTTTCCCGCGTGGTTTTCTTTATTCGTGAAATTCTATCGAAAACAGTAGTGGATTGTGAGTGGAATCACAGGCCTCGATCCAATTTTGAATTTGAAAATCACACTCGACCTCGTCTTGACAAATAGGAACTATAGTCCTATTCTGTTTCCAACTCTTCGGGACTGGCCCGGTAAGATAATCAGGAGAGCAGTCATGTGCGCAGTAAAAGCTAGAGTTGCATGGGTCCCAGAACCAAACCGCGACGGAGGATACTCAGCGATAGGCGTTGAGGCGGACGGTGGAAATTTTTCATCAGAATGGATTGATGAGGAAAGCGCGAAATCAATTTGCGCTAAGTTAGCGATGGAAACTAACGGCGCGGCCGGCGGGTACGTCGTCGTTTATCAATAGTGAGTCATTTTAACAAGCCACCACGGATGGGCGGCGCAACAACCAGCGAAAGCGAGGTAACCATGAACATCATAGAATTTTTGAAGCAAGCGGCCCCAAATAACGGGATCACTACCATTTCGGTTGAAATGATGAATTTCGATCTCGAAAATAGCTACCTAAAAAAAGAATTGGCAAAGATGTTCGGCGCAAGAATTGCCATGGAAATCGTAGAGGCGGCTCGGCCTGAATTCGAGCGTATCAGAGCAATTATCGCCAGAGTTCAGCCAGGAATTGATTACGGAATGAGCATGGACGCAGTGAACGCGTTCGAAGCCGATCATGCCATTGAAAAAAAATTGCCATACGGTACTACCGGAGAAATCGACGTGTTCGTTAAAAAAGGCCGCCAGGAATTCGCTGTAGACGGAAGCATTGCCTACGACATAACCGAATGTATCACGCATTTTGCGGATGACGACGCGGTGCTGTACCGCTGCCCGTTTAAATTGGGCGGGAAACTGCCGTATTATTTTCCGGACGAAGGCCGTGGAGGCCTGGCGATGGTGACCTGCATCAGTAAACCTGGCAAAAATGCAAGTTTTCATGTTGGGATTTCAAGCTGCGGCTGGATTCACACAGAAGAACTGAGGATGTCGCCAGCTCATATTTCTGAAAATATCGCCAACGAAATCGACGCAGGCCACAACGTTTTAACAACGGCGCCGGCGGGTTGGGCATAGTCATGAAAACATTCAACAAAACAAATTTTCACGGCACCGTATCACTATCAATTTCGGATAGTGATAACGCGGAAATATTCGAGACCCCGAATCACGCAATCCATTGGCTAAAAGCAACTGGATTGGTAGATATTTTTGAGCATCCAATTTTCGATGATGGATTATTTGTTAATGCGTTTAAATCTGCTGAATACGAAAATAAATATACTGACCGTAAAGAATTCACGGTCTATTATATTTTTAATTTCGGGGGAAAGGCCGCTATTTATGTTCGTGATTTTGAGTCTTATAAAAACGAAAATGGCGATTACCTTGCGGCTAATTGTAAGTCAAAAAGATTCTTGACAATACAAGAATCCGATAAATATCAACCCTGTTGATTGATTGGAGAGCAGACATGAATGAAGAATTAATGATTAACGCAATCAATGAGGACGCTGGCTACAAATACATCCCGGATGATCTTATCGATAAGATCACAGCTGAAATAGTGACCACACGCGACTCTATTGATAATTTTAAATCCCATCACAAACACGTCAAATCAAGAATAACTAGCCTTGGCGTTATCGAGGTTTTTGAACACCCAGGAAGCAGGGAGCTACTTGTAATGGATACCGGCGAACATCGTTTGGCATGGATCGATTAATGACAAGACAAATATCACCCTGTTGATTGATTGGAGAGCAGCCATGTTCGAAGAAAAACCGCTGACAGTCGAAGAACAACGCCGCCGCAGCGCCGAATGGTACGGCGATGCGCATCACTCAGACGCCGACTACCGGCCAGAACGTCGCCGCCGGCCCGCAAAGCCTAAAGCCATTGCCAAACCGAGCCGGTTTTCGGTTCCGGTAGCGCCGGTAGTCGCTGAGATCATGCGATTAAAGGCCCAGGATGGTCAAAACTGGCGCGACACCAACTGCCAGATTTGCGCATTGACCGGAAAGCTTCGCAAGATGCTTCGAACCCGTCTTTATGACGGATCGATCACGATGGAAGATTTCGAGGCGGCGGCGCCATTGCTGGCCGGCTGGAAATTTGCGCCACTGGCCGACTGGAAACTTGATGGGTTGATTGCCCATTCGTTTCACATGTATCTTTTCGGCAGGGACAAAGAGATTTGGGAATTTGCTTCTTTGCGCGATGCCGTGCTGTCGCTGATTGAGCGCAAGCACCCAAGTGAATACCCGGCATCGATCGCACATCGCAAAGTCGTGGAAGCGCTCGGCAACGTTCGAGAGCCGAATTGCGCATTTAAGAAAATACTGTGGCGCGAATACTATCCGCCGCTGACTGCGCACGAATATCGAGAATTGATGGACGATGGCTGTGGTGCAACTATTGCGATCGCCGGGACCACTCAATTTTTAATCGCATGCACCGAAACTGGATTGAAGGAATTTTGATATGACGGTTTTCTCACGCGGCCAAATCTACCCGCTCGACTACCCAAAGCAAGACGCCGCCGTGGCGGATTTTCTCCGATCGGGCGGAAACCGCTTGCTGATCGCACTGTCCGGCATGACCAGCGCCGAGGAGCAGTCCTTCCGTGGCGGGATGATCACTGCCGGGTTCAAGTACCTAGACGGCGCATTGTTGTGGCTGTTCCGGTTTTACGGCAAGGACGGCCAGCCATTATTCACATTCGATGCGCCATTCGACGCCCGGCTGATCCCCACCGAAGAGCTACAACTGCACAACATCGACAACGTTGAACAGCGGTTGCTTATCGATCTACACGCCGTCGACGACAATGGCATTCTAAGGGCAATCCGAGCCGTCACGATGTCGCAAGGAATGACGCTGGCGTTCCTGTCGGCGGTTCAAGAGCAGTTGGCGACCACTCCTGGAAAACGGGAAGGTGAATACCGAATGAAAAGATGGATGCAGCAGCAACCAGATGAATTGGCGAATTCAATCAAGATGGAGGCGCTGGGAAGATGACCCCAAATGCCGAAACCCATAACCCAGATCCAGTATACCTGCGCGAACTAATCGCTCGCGCCGGACTAACCCAGCGTAAAACTGCCGAGTTAATAGGCATCAGCGATCGCATGATACGAAAATACCTAGCTAATCGTGAGTCAGCGTCGGCGCTTGAGGCGCCCTATACCGTGCAGTTTTGCCTTGAGTGTTTGGCACAAAAACCATCGGATTAAACGACTAAGTTTAATTCTACTTTTTGTCGTCGCATAATTAGGAAAAAATAGTACGCTAAGATCTTTCAGTTGTACGAAGAGGCAAAAAAGGCCGCAAAATCGGCCTTTTCAACTTATTGCTTATTTATTCTTCGTAACACCCCAGGCACCGTGTCCACTATCTTTAGTGAGAGTCTCTATTTCCCCATGTTCATATGTATACGAACTACCATCGGTGAATGTTAAAACAACAGAAAATTAATATTTAAAGTTATCGTTACCCTGAAGGTGTATCGCTCTGATCTTTCCAACGCGTAGATTCGATGTAGTCCTCGTATCCATAAATTAATACCGGCATTTTGGCTATTGCATATTCAATTATCCGTGCGATGTTTTTTTCGTGAAATGCACTGACCGCCTTAATTCATGCAATAGGAGAAGACCAATGGCAAGCGCAAAATCCAAAGCGACCCAATTACCGAATTTAACCTATTTACCGCTGGATAGTATTTCAATCCAAGAGGGGTTCAATCCCAGAGTTTATTTTTGCGACAAGGAAATGCAGGAATTAATCGCATCGATTAAAGCCGAAGGCGTGTTGCAACCGATGATTGTCAGACCGAAACCGGGCGGGGACACATATTGGGTCGTGGCCGGCGAGCGGCGGTATCGGGCCGCCGTCGCGGCGGGACTGTCCGACATTCCGGCCGTGGTACGCCACCTGGATGACAAGCAGGCACGGCTGCTGGCCACCATTGAAAACACCCAGCGAGCCGATATGAGTCCAGGGGAGGAAGCGATCGCCGCCAGACAGGTGCTGAGCGATTGCGGGGGCGATAGAGCGGAAGCATTACGGTTGTTAGGGTGGTCCGCTCAAAAGTTCGAGGGGAGGTTGCTGCTGTTACACGCCTCCGCAGAGGTCTTGAATGCCCTGACGGCACGGACGATTAAACTGGGCCATGCCGAGCTACTCAGCCAATTGCCTACCGACTTTCAAAATGCCACCTTGGCGAAATTGCTCGAGCATCACTATTCGGTGGCCGAACTGAAAGTGCGACTTAGCCAATTTGCCAGACCGTTGGCCAGCGCGATTTTCGATACCGCCGACTGTGCGGCCTGTCATCACAATTCGCGTTTGCAAGCGACGTTGTTCGATGAGCATGTTGAAGAAGGCCGATGCGCCAACCCGGATTGCTTCAACCAAAAAATTCAGGACACGGTTGAAATGGGAAAGCGCGATCTGCAAGACCGGTTCGCGGCCGTGTTCGTCGACACCGAAAAGCCGGCCCACAGCTTCACGGTCGTCATGCAATTGGGCCAAACCGGGGTCGGCAAAACACAGTTGGAAACCGGTTGCCGCCAATGCCAACATTTCGGGGCGTTGCTGTCGACCAACCCCGATTCACCGGGGAAGGTCACCGAAGATTGTTGTTTTGAGCTGGATTGCCACGCTCAAAAAGTTCAGCACTATCAGAAAAGCCTGTTACCGCCGACTTCCTCCAAGGCCGTGGCAGGCGCTCAGGCGGCCAGAAACGTAGCGACCGGGGCGGGTCACCCGGACCCAAACGATCCGGCTAAAAAGCCAGCCACCGCAACCAGCGCCGCTCCGCCGGGTAAAGTGCTCGAATACATCGAAGGTTTCTTCCGCGATACCGGCGCCCAGCACATCGGCCAACATCGGCATGCAAAGTTGTTGGTCAACAGTTTTGCCTTGTACCGACTGATACAAAGCACCTTTCCCAAGGAGGCCTTGCCGGCCGTTCCCGCAACGACGCAAGCGAGTTGGCCAATGTTCGGCAACCTACGCGACTTCATCGACGCCTTCGGTGGTCTGAGCGTTGAAGAAGCGATGGCTTTCAACGAGCGAATGCTGATGCACTTGCTGGGACAGCATGAGCGGACGAATACCACAATGAGCAAAGGGTGGGCGATGGGTTCGGCCGGGGTATGCCGGTTTATGGGAATTGCGCTCCAGGAGGCCTTTATCGTGACCCGCGAGTTTCTCAGTGGCTTTACCAAAGCGGGGATGGAGGGCTTGCTACGGGAAGCGGTCAATGGCAACGGGGTGGGGTTTGTCCGATATTACGAAGGCCTCAACGAGAAAAACACCTTCGCCAATCTGATGAAACAGAAAAATGGCGAGATATTGGATGAGGTATTCAGTTGCGGCTATGACTTTGCCGGATTCGTCCCGGCTTGCGTTATCCAATTCCTGGGAGAGGATAAATCCGTCGCCGTTACCAACGCCACGCACGCGGTCACGACAACCATTGATGCTTTAGGGTTGCAGGCGACCAACGATACCACTGAGCTGGACTGGTTCGATGACGAGCGCATCGCCCATCCTGGCTACACATTCGACCCTGAATTAGAGGTTTAACCATGTTTGCACAGTTCGAAGCAATTTTGGGCGATGGGGAACGCGTCGACTTCTCTATCCGCCGGCAAGGCGATCGTTTGATGGTATTAATTCAACCCTGTTTCAAGGGACCGGAACCCGCGATCGACGACCCGCAATTGGAACAGGTCAGAGCCGCACTGTCGATGCCGCTATGCGTCACCGATACCGCCGCGAATCTGGACCGGGAGTTTCCGTCCTCTTTGTTGCAATACGTGGGCGGGGTATCGGACGGCAAAACAGCGTTGAGTCAGGCGCTATCCCGGATCAAAGAAGCCGGGAAAACGGCAACAACGTTGGCGGCGCCGAGCACGGCTGGGGAGGCCCAGTCCACCGAAGCCACCGCCGAGACGCGCGAAAACGGCACGGCGGCGGTCGGTGCCCATTCTTCAACCGCTAGCAAAAGCTTATTCTGAGGTAAACCGACATGACCGATGCCATCGTTATCAGGCCGACCCGCGTCTTTAAAATGGGCGCTATCCGACTGGCGGACCCCGACCCGACGTTAGCGCCCGCCGAGGCGGTCAAGCTTTATGAAAAAGCCTATCCGCATCTGGCCCATGCCGAGCTGGGCGACCCGCAACTGATCGGTGAGGAATTGCACTTTCCCATCAAGACCCATGACGTTAAGACCAAAGGCTAAGGCGGATCACCTCGCCACGTTGCGCCAGTGGGCCAGCGAAGCGGCAACGACCGACGACAACCCGACACCGGAGGCGATGCCATGCTTTTTATTCCAACTTCGGAAAAAGCACCGTGGGAAGCGCTCGGCGCTGACCCAGGTCGACGCGCGAACCTTGCCCCTGATTTGAACCCGATGTTCAGGGAAATCCGTTTGGACTTCGATTTACCCGCGCTGGCCGGCGAGATGGTCGAACAGCAATCGATCGCGTTATTCCGGCAAAACAGAGCGGTGTACAGCACGGCAATCCTATTGGCGCACGAAATGGGGGTGGTTTCGCTCGACGAGATTGACACCGGTTTTGCCGGCGGACCGTCGGCCATCACCGAGTTATACCGGGAAAGCTTGCAGCGGATCGATGGGCAGCTTAACGCGCTCGCTCAAGCCGTGGTCGGCGAGGATGACGAGGCGTTCGAAACGATCGGCTTCGAATTCCGGGATCGCTCCCTGAGTGACGGGCGTCACCATCAGCAGGTCGATCTGGTATTGGCGGTCAATCCGCGTTTCACACCGTTGAATTTGGTCGAGATAGCGCTGGATTGGGCGAAGGTGGTGATTGGCTGTCTTCGCTATATCCAACAAGCCGGCGGAATCGGCCTCTGTACCAGCGACATTCAGCGGACCGGCGTGGGATTCTATCTCGACGAGGAACTGACCGCACTGCAAAACGCGTTCAATGCCGGCGAGGCCGGCAGCGATCGGGAGCTGGCCGAGCGGTTTCTCGAAGAAGGTCGGCCGCCGTTCAACGAAATCACCGATGAAGTCGATTATTTGGAAGAGCGTATCGGCTTGCTACGGCAGATCATCGAACACAACCCCGAACAGGCCTTCGGCGACATACCCGATTTGAAAGGGATACGCCGGTTTTTTAAAGCCCATAAAACGCAAGCCGCCTATGTCGACCACCCCTGGTGGCCGTTCATTGCCGAAACCCTGGCTTTTAGTCGGTTTGTCGAAAACATTAAGCGGCGCCATCCGCCCGAGTTTTCGATCTTCGAGGCTGATTTCTTTTATAGCGATTGCGGGATTGGCATCAGTCATGCGGTGGGTTTTGGCTTCGACTGGGAGGAAGAACTCGTCGCTCAGCTGTACGAAGATATTGCCAATGCCGGCGAAACGCCGATGAGTCACATGGTGGTAGACCCGCTTGCATTAAACGCGACCGTTGAGAAACTCAGGATACTGGCTAAAGCGCGAGGTTTACTGCGGTTGGCCGAAATCATTGAACTCACACAGCAAGATTACGATGACTGAATTTTTTGCACACTGCGTCGAACCGTCCGCCTGGATTCAACCGTGGACCGCCATCGTCATTCACGAGTTGAAACACCAGGGGGCAGACCCCTATAGCAACGGCACAAGCCAACTGATCGCCTCTGCGCACGATTTTTTTAACGATGGCGACGGCCAGCCGACCGTGGGCGCCGGCCAGTTAATGGGCCGTAACGACCTGGAAAATTTGCTTCGGGAAATCCTGAATCGAACGGCCAGGAAGGCGGAATTATTGCCCGCGTCGGTGGTATCGGTCAGCCATACCCATATCGCCTGGACCACGCCGGCGGCGGTGCGGCCCATGTTGTTTAAGCCGGTAGGCTTGTCGCCGCAAACGCTGAGGGTGCCTTGGCCGCGCTTGCTGATGGTGGCGAACAGTCATGGACAGCTCTCGGTCGCTGCGCTCGCCAGTCGCCGGCCGGTCGCCGCCGGCTCGAAGCTTTACCATGCACCACTGATGAATGTCGACCAACAGGGTAGGGTGTGTACCGGTAATGCGCCGTTGCCGGGCTATTGCGATGGCGGTAGCTTACCGGCCTGGGAAGCGGTGATGTTCGAATCGGCCTTCACCCACGTTAATCATCCGCACAGTCTGAAAACAGGGCAGCCAAAGCGGGTGGTCGAAACCAAGGACGCCTTTGGATTCTGGTCGGACTTGGCCCGGCAACCGGCGGAGCGATTCCCGAACCGCGTCTTAAATCCGCTCAAGCTGTCCGTCACGGACTTCATCAGCCGACACGCCTAGATCGCCAACGATGACAACGGATACCTATTTAACCGATCCGCGCGACCGGATTTTATTTGGCGAAACGCCGACCTATCTGCAACCGCTGTTCGGTGACAAGCTGCCGGCGCCGGCGCTGGGCAAGCACCGCTTTGTGATGGGCCAGGAAGGCGTGGTGCTGGAAGCGGTGAACGAGGCGCTCGAAGTCAGGCTCCCGGTGGCCCGCTCGATCATCCCATTGCCCTACGGTGCGCTGGGTGAACGAGGGATTCGGCTTCGAAACGGGCCATTACCCAGACCGATATTGGAAACCATCGAGTACAAGGCCGCATCGGCGTGCCCCAACGAATGGGCGGGCTGGGTGATTTGGGATGTTGTTCAGCAGCGCTACGTGTTGTTCGAGCCGGCGATCCTCAGCGTGGGATCGGGGCATGTGTCGTATCGCAATCGGATACCCCGCCACGCCGTGCTCGTTATGGACGTGCATTCGCACGGACTCCATCCCGCGTACTTCTCCGAAACCGACGATCTATCCGACCAACAAGGCTTTTACGTGGCCGGCGTGATCGGCCACTGCCAGGGGCCAAAAAGCTACGCCTCCCGAATGAACGTGAACGGTCATTTCTTCGATGGCGTGGATTTCAGATCGCTGTTCCAATGACAAAGGCGATGGCTTTGACCATTCGCAGGACGATTTTATGGGGTCACTATGAGTCAAACGCATTTTA
Organism: Methylomonas sp. MS20; assembly: GCF_050275925.1. Lineage (NCBI taxonomy): Bacteria > Pseudomonadati > Pseudomonadota > Gammaproteobacteria > Methylococcales > Methylococcaceae > Methylomonas > Methylomonas sp. MS20. The sequence continues at coordinate 188,272 of NZ_CP189963.1, read as the reverse complement.
ATTTTTATACGCCGACGGACTGGTTGGATAAGCGCGTGAAAATCGCGTTGATCGGTATCGGCGGCACCGGATCGGAAGTGCTGACCAGTTTAGCTCGCATCGATTATGCGATTCGCGAATTAGGCCATGAAGGTTTCCATGTCACCGCGTGGGACGGCGATCGGGTCGAGCGGCCCAATATCGGCCGGCAAGCGTTCTACCCGGCCGATTTGGGCCATAACAAGGCGGTATTAACCATCCAGCGGATTAATTTTTTGTACGGCCAGGATTGGGTCGGTATCCCGGACATGTTTGGTATCGGACACGATAAGCCGGAAGCCTTCGATCTAGTAATTACCTGCGTGGACGTGGCGCAATTTAGAGCCGATTTGAGCCAAGCGTGCCGTTCGAAATATTGTCGAACGCTTTGGTTGGATACCGGGAATGGGTCGCATACTGGGCAAGTGATATTAGGTCGTTTATCGCATCACACCGAGAATCCCATCACGTTGCCATCCGTATTCGATTTTCACCCGGAATTGGAGGGCATGGAGGATCACAATACGCCGTCTTGCAGTATGGAAGAAGCATTAGCCAGCCAAGAATTACCGATTAACCGGGCGATCGCCAATGTGGCGATGCAATTGATTTGGGGCTTGGTCAGACAAGGTGGATTAAACTGGCAAGGAGCTTATCTTGATATTACAAAAGGCTCGCAGATACCGATTAATATCGTGTAAATCCTTTCGAGACAAATGACTATTGGTTTGTTTTGTCGTATATTATGAATCCCATTTTTTGTATCATTGAGACTTCTAATGTGCGATATTTACATGGAACGCCACGATGAGGAATCAAACATTCATCGATTCTATGCCTTGACGGTTTCGCCCGGTATTTTTGACAATTGGTCGTTGGTGCGCGAGTGGGGCCGGGTGGGATCGCCTGGCACCGTGCGCTCTAACTGGTATCGTTCGGAAGAGGAAGCGGTCACGGCTAAAAATGAGTTACTCAGCGCAAAACAAAAAAGAGGCTATTTATTAGTGGGAATATTTTGCTAGGCTTTTTCCGCTTTGAAAGGATTGTGGCAACATGCAATCTGTTTTTTTAACTGTTATCGATCTAAGGAAATGTAATGTCTGTGTCTGAACTTGAAAGTAAATCGGAAGCTGAATTAACCCGTCTTATTCAAAACGCGAATCAAGAACTCCAGGCGAGAATCAGCGAGAAGCGCAAGGATGTGATTCGTCAAATCCGCGCGTTGGCCGATTCAATTAACGTCACCGTGGAATTGATCGAGATTTCCGGCAAGGGTTCGATCGCCAGCAACAGTAAGGTCGCGGCCAAATACCGTAACCCGGCCAATGCCGCTCAAACCTGGACCGGTCGCGGCGTGGCGCCAAAATGGATGCAGGCATTGCTGGAGGCCGGGCGGGACAAAGCAGAGTTTGCGATATGAGATATCCGGTCAATGCGCGGTGCAATGGGTCCCGATACGCGTAAAGACCGAGGTATGATCAGGCGCCGCACGTTCTTGGTGTCGATCGGCGTGATCGTCTGGCTGGGTCTAAACGGTTGCGCGTCGCATATTACGCTAAAACCCGATGCCGACGATAAGGCAAAGAATTACGCGGCCTGCCGGGAACGAGCCGATAGCCTGTATGCGGTGACCCCCCGATATCCGACCCATAGCCGCTATCCTTGGCGGACTTATTCGCCGTATACGCCGGGGTTTCGGTTCAATATGGGGGATTACCTGGACGACGGCGATCTGGATGTGGCCGCCGTTGGGAAATTGCCCTGTTTTCGGCAGTCGCCGCCCGCCGGTGTCGTACTCGACGAACGCATCTGGGGGCAGATTCTGAGAGAACGCGAGTTTTTGACGACCGGCGAATATTTTCAAATGCGCGCTCTGTGCGGCGATCGGTACCAGTTTCTCGATGAATGTCCGGAATATCAAATCCGGGCTGATTTGTGCCAAGAAAAAGGCCGCAATTGCAAGCTTGACATGACCGATCTAACCGACGAAAACCGGAAAATTGCGATGAATGCCTATTTGCGGAGCTTGCTCATTAGAACCTTGCGCCAGGAAGGGCGCATCGATGATAAAGGCCACATCATTCGTGGTAATAGGCCAAATTACCTTCAATGAATAGAGAGAAGGACTGATGAATCAGAATACAATTTCTAAACTGAAAAGAGTCGCGCCGATTTCTTTGATAGTTGCCATATTGTTCGCCATGCGCTATGGCTGGACGTTATTTCCCACCATAACCTTGATGCTATCGGTATTTGTATTGAGCCTAGGTAACTAGCAGGCTGGCGATTTTGATGCACGCCTTATGCTGTCCTCGATAATCCTTGCTGCCTCAGAAGCTATCTTTCCGTTTTAAAAATTCGGTACACGTCGGCTGTCCGTCACTGCCAATTTGCCATTGTGCAGGATAATCATCCTCCTCGATTTGATACAGGGCAGTCTTGCCTGGAATTGTGCAATGCGTTTCCAATTGACACCGCCAACAATATTCCGACATGAATAGATCCCCTTCCATCCCGTTGCTGGGACGGTATTTCTGGCCTGCATCTTCTTTTAGTATTTCAGCTTGATAGTCCGGAAACATCGATACCTCACGTTGACCAACGGTTTAACACCCAGTGAATTTCTTTGAAATTAATCTTGTGGCCAGGAATGAAGCTTTCAGTCTGCCCCGACTGCGCCAGGCCGGACGAACCAATGTCGCCAATGCCTTGTAATCGCATGTTTTCTCGAGCAACGTCGAAGCCATCGGTATAGCGCACCAGAATCTCCAGGCGCTTTAACGAGTCCGGCTCAAGGTCCTTGGGTAAATACAAATCGCAGCGGCCGAACCCGCCGGCCCTGGCCACCCGGCCGCGAATTTGATGCAAGGTATTGAGGCCAAGCCGTTCCGGATGCACGATGACCACGTGGCGTAGTCGTGGTAAATCGATACCGGTCTCGATCGCCGTGGTGCTGATAAGCAGGTCGGCGTCGTTGTCCCGCATCGCCTGCACGGCATTCAGTTTGTCTTGATCCGACAAACGGCCGTGGATATAGCGCACGCGGCCTGGAAAAACCGCATCCCATAGCGCAAAGGCCCCCTCGGCCGATTTACGGTCTTTGGCCAACTGCGCGGACGACTCCGCCAAGGGGTAGACGACCAGGGCTTGATGGCCAGTCTGGATAGTACGCTTAAGTGATTCGAACAGCGGTATGCGGTGCGCTTTGGTTAGTAATCGGGTTTTAACGGTTTTATCGACATGGGGTTTGGTTAAGCAGGAAACGGCCATGCCGGCAAAGGCCACTAACGCCGCCGTTCGCGGAATACAGGTCGCCGTGCAGTTAAGAAAATGGGTGTGCTCGCCGATTAGTGACCGAATTTGAGCGAGCCCGAACTTCTGCGATTCGTCGCAAACCAGAAAATTGATTTGCTTATTTGGCGGCAGACGGTGTAAGAGTGCCGTGGTACCCACCATAAAGCGCGCTGTGCAGGGCGTTTGCGCTTGGTTGCCGAGGATCAAGGCCGGTTCGAGATCCGGCCACCACCCAGCAATGGCTTGTTGCGTTTGCACGGCGAGCGGCTGATTCGGGCATAACCAGGCTACCGTGCCGCCGGATCGAAAAACCGCGGCCGCAGCGGCGGCAGCCACATAGGTTTTTCCGAAGCCCACGTCGGCGGACAACAAGCGGTTCATCGGGGTGTTCGAACGCAAGTCTCGGCAAATATCCTCGACCACTGCTTGCTGCTCCGGGGTGGGCGTTAGGGCGGCTTCCGAGAACAATTTAGCGGGCAACGCCGGGGCGATCGGTATGGCCGCATGCCCATTCACTGGCCGTTGTGCCTCACGTTTCGCACGACTCAATACATGGCCTGTCGCCACCAGCTTGAGCAATTGAATCGCTTTGCCGCCTAATTCCACCGTCTCCGGCTGATGGATGGCAGTTAACAAGGCGGAAAGCCTACTATCCCCATTGCCGTTGAGTACCAAGCCGATTTTTTCCGATTCTTCGGCCACGCTCCAATTAAGATCCTCCAACAGCTTTTGAGCACAGGCCGGTATCGCCTCCGGCAACAGGGTTTGCATCGTCTCGAATACCCTAGCGGAATGGATGACGCGAGGTTTTCCTGGATAAACCGGTATCACCCGGCCCAATTGGGTTTCATCCACCCATTCGGGATTTTTGAGTTGCGGTCGACCCGAAAAAAAACTCATCGTTCCGGTCATGGCCACGGTGCTATGTTGCTTGTTGCGAAAAAACCTTCCACTTGCACACCCTTGGCAGCATTAGTTGCACGATTACAATGCTATAAGTTGCACACCAACTGCGCCAACTTGCACACCCTGCTGACCCACTGCGTCAGGAAAATGCCAATACGCCTGTCAATAGTCTTATGTCGACGATACCCCGCAACAGCAAACTCAAGAACCGACTCCGTTACGGTCAATTATCATTATTAATTTGTGTACAGGCGATGCGTATTTTTTGCGTATCGCCTTTGTTGACGTATTTAAAAAAAGAACCTGTTGCCGCTAAACTATGTAGTTAGAGTTTTTCTCGAAATTGGAGAAATGTATATGACCAGCATTAATGTATCGAACACTGCAGCATCTCCTTCGGCCATTTCGCAGAAACGAAGTGCTTCGCAACCGACTGAAAAACAAGGCAACAACAGTTCGGCTTCATCCAAAAGCACCACTGACACGGCGACTTTTAGCGGGCATGCAATGCTTTTGTCGAGGTTATTCCACACTAGTGATCCGAACGCCACCCCCGAGGTCGCGACGGTGTTTACGACCAATAACCTGAGCGGTAATTCCGCCAGTTTCCTTACGCAGTCGGACAGAAAGCTGATGGAACGCGCCTACGAGTATGCGCAGTCCAGCGGCATGGATTTGGAACAAGTCGATAATTTTGCGTTTGATTTGGCAAACTACCGCTTCCTACAGGCGACGGGTAATAACACCGGGGAGATCGCCGGCCAATCAGGTATCTATGACGCGGAAGGTAATCCTTGGGTAGGCAAATACAATCCTCAAGACGCTGAGCAGGTCAAACGGATATTGACCAATCCCTCAATAGAATCCACCGACATCGACAAAGGTTTTTTGGCCTATTTGCTGAACCCGCAAATCAGTGGTTTGACGCACGCCGTTAGCTTTGAAGCATTGGAAAAATTCATTCCCGCGCTGACCTCGCAAAATAGCCAATCGACCGATAAAGCGAGGCAATCGTTTATCCCGTCCGACCCAGGCTTGGTTCAAGCCTTGTACCGTATCGATCATCCCTATCAAGGCGCCAAATGGGACGCCGGGGCCAACGTCCCAAACAATGCCTCCGATCAACCGTGGCAGCATCTGAGTAAAACCGAGCGCAAACAAATCATGGCAGCCTATCAACTGGCATTACTGCATTCGGCCGACGCTAGTCTTAACCTCATCGAGCAGATGTCGCGCTTATCCGGAATCGCTAAGATGCAGCAAAATCCGGCTATCGAACCTTCCGAGGTAGCAAAATTGCTTGCCGAAACGATGGCTATCGACACGCGGGTTTAGTTTAAGCTGCCGCCCAGATGTTTTAACGCGGCTTCCGGCAAATTCTTGCCGTTTTTTAGTTTCTCGGGCATTGGGAATCTCGCTGTGCGCCGGTAATCATGGCGAACACTAGATGGCATGGGCATTGCATCACGTTTGAGCAAGCCGATTTGTCACAGGAGACGCCCATGACATCTACCATTCAAGCCTTAGCCAACCATTTTTCGTTCAATTACACCTCATTCAACGCCCAGCGGACCGTGCAAACGCATAATGGCCCGCGAAGCCAAACCGCTACGCAAGACACTGTCAGCATCAGCGACGCCGGCCGGCGAGCGTTGACAGCCAACACCGACACTCAAGCAAACGCCACGTTCCAGCAACTCATGACAGAAAAAACCGCCGGACAAAACTTTCTGCGCAACGCCGCTTTGGCGAATCCCCATTCCAGCGACTTCGAACAATTTGCCTACGCTCTGGCACACGAACCGCTATTGGACGGGCAAGGCGGTGGTGGTTTGATTAGCTTGGGGGCCTCGCCGAACGATCCGCTGCATTACACCAGTGGTGAACTGGTCACCGAAGAAAGCAAAGCCTACTTCACAGAGCAGGCCAGCCAATACCGGCAAGCGGCGGTTAAGTTGTACGATTCAGCCAAGGCGACTGGCGTTAGCGCCGGTGAAATCGTCAATCGCTTGTACGACTTGCAAGCGCAACAGCCGGCCCGATTCCGGGCCATGATGATGTGGCCGGCAGCAGCCGGCTGACTTGCGCTTTCCCAGTTTATTCAAACGCCACCGCCCATTTTTATAGCAGTCTGCCATCTGCAAGGAATAAGCCATGAATATTCAAATCGTCAATAACACCATGCCAAACGCCATCCAACAGCGCCATTTGATTCAAAGTCCGGACGCGAATTTTTTCACCGACTTTAAAGCTGCCTATGCGCGATACCAATCCGCCCCGCCAACCGGCTCGTCGTCGGACGCCGCTACACAAAACGCAACCACCACCATGGCGGATGTCATGGGCTTGACTTACACCGAAATGGCTGCAGTGCGCGGCACCAGTGCCAACGATCAGACCGCTTACGCCGCCATTTTAAATCGCGCCTATAGCCAAGGCGGCATGGAAAATCCGGTCGCGTTTTTGCAAAGCCTGACGCCGCAAGAACAAGGCGTGGTACAGCGCGCGCATTGTCTGGCCGAGCCCTTCGACGCCTCAACGATGAGTAAGGAAGGCGCTTACAATCTGTTGCTGCCGGAAGGTTATCAGGTCGATTTCAATCACGATGGCATTCAGGAATTCGGCGCGGGTAAAACCATCACCTTTCCGCCGCTCGACGCGCCGGAACAAGTCAAGCAAGCGTGGTTAACGGCGACGCAAAACATGGATGAAGGCGACATGATGACATATCAGCTTCAGATGCATATCATGCTGTATGGGATCAACGTCAACGACCAAACCAGCAAAGCCTTGGCTCCTACTGATCAAATCGACAGCTACCGCGAGGGCGTTGATAAATTTCTGGCCTGGCTGGAATACGCCAAAGCCTCGACACCCTCCGATCAATATGCACGTGACAAGGCATTTTTTAGCGATATGAAAAGGTTGCTGGCGTAAGCACATTAAGGCAAAGCAACCCCACAACCGACAAGAATTTGCAGCCACGAGGCATCCAGGCCAGGCTAACGGATCAGCCAATTATTTTTACTCAAATATTCTTCACTCCGGCCGACAACTGTTCAGACGGCAGAAGGTTTCCTAAGCGTTGTGCTCAAACCTCAAACCGGTTTAAGGAGTGTAAATGCAGATTGGTCCAAATTCATCCCAACATCACTATCGTTTCTTGGAAAAAGTCGATCCCATGCCTTGGCAAAATCGATTCAAAACCGCTGATAGCACGCCAATCGGCCAGCGGTTTGACGTCATACAAATAGCCTTGAAACCGGATGAACTGAAACAAAAACTGGCGAACGTGGATTTGCACAATATTTCGCCGCATGACCTCGCCGTGTTGGGCGGTTATTTGAATTTCAACGGCGAGATTTCCGACAATGCCACCGGGGAATTTCTGGTATTGACGGTCAACGATGACCAATACGATTTGAATCCTGATAAGCCGATCGATGCCATCAAAGAATACGAAAGGCGCTATGCCCTCGTTAACCGCGCGATCGACAGTGGCGAACAAGGCTGGGACGACGCCAGGCGCTTTTTAGGCAATGTGCTTCACACACTCTACAATCTGGACAATGCCATAACGTCGTTAAGAGTTGGCTCACAGATCGACGCCAACGCGTGAAATTTGGCAATTGACGAAGCTCGGAATGTTAAAAATTTAGAGCCCGAAAGTCGGGCCGGCAATACGGCAAAACATTGCCGCTTAATATTGATGCTAGCCTTAACTGGCGGCAAGCCGATGCCGAAAACAGCCATCAGAACGCCATAAAACTGTCAAAATTCGCTGGCACAAATCATGCTGCTAATTTAAAAACTGATTTTGAATGTTTGAATTACAGGTTTAATAAGGAGATAGAGCATGTTTGTAAACACGACATCGAATACGCACCCGACTTACGGCACCTCATCCGTTGCCCGCAATTATCAATCTAACTCGGCCAACAATATCGTCGCTGGTAATACTGCGAGTAGCGGTGATAGCGTGCAAATAAGTGGCTCCGCATATAAGGCTTTAAACGACTCAAATGCCACAACATCAGATGGCGTTAAGCTTATCTTTGATCGAGTAAATAGTGACCCAGAATTTGCAAAGGAGATGGCTAGCGTATATACATACTCTAGAGATTTTGAGCTTGTAGATTTAAATGATTTGCCTAGCCTAAGTGACACATCGGCCATGTCCGCATATACTCAACACGTCAAGAGCTTTGAAAATGAAGCAGATAAAATTAGGGACCAGCGAATTCAGATTTATACTGAAATGAAAGGCAGTGGAGCTAGTGACGCAGATATATTTAACAAGATTATGCAGTTTAATAAAAATTTGCCGGAAGATTACCAATTAAAAACGGGCCTTGATAAATATAGCCAATATTTAAAATTTACATGATGATTCTAAAAACCGCCTTTATATTTAAAAATATAAAGGCGGTTATGTCATACTTAATATTCGTAGTTCACAATGACCTGATCGACTTGACCATAAGCAGGCGGAGATACCGAGCCAGAACCTGCGACTCCGAACGCATAAATCATTTTTTTGTTCGCAAGACGTCCATTGAAGCTTGAAGTAGAGCCACTTCCAGTACTGGTTACATTTATACAAGCACTTGTTGTATCGTGGCACAGGTAGACTATCAAGCCGGTCGGATAGCGGGATACCTACGCCCATCAACACGTCGATATTCGGGCCAACGACGAGTTTGTTCACGTCTACTACCAACGCCAGCTAGTAGCATCGCATATCCGCCAAATTGGCCCAGGCCGAACCACCTTGGACGAGCATATGCCGCCCAACCATCGTTTGTTTCGCGAAGGGACACTGGAAGGATTACAAACCTGGGCGCAATCCCTCGGCCCGTCTACCGTGACGTTTCTGCAACGTAGCTTGGAAGACAAGCGCCACTTTGCCAGCCGTCTGAAAGCCGCGCAATTACTAAGGCGAGAAGCCCAGAAAGACAACTGGCAGGGGCGCATTGAGTCAGCTTGTACCCATGCACTACGGTTGAATTGCCTGGGTTTTGACCGGCTAAGGGGGATTATTCGTACCAATGCCGATAGTCGCTTGTCCACGGTGACAACCGTAAAGGTGATTGAGCATGAGAACTTACGTGGCGCCGATTATTTCACCACCACACCGGAGGCACCGCTATGATCATCGCTGGAACCATACCTCATAAACTCGCTCAGCTTGGTCTGCACGGCATGGCTGCGGCCTTGGACAAGCAGCAGTCCGAACCAAAATATACAGCCATGCCTTTTGAGCAACGTCTGGGTCTATTGATCGAGCAGGAGCTATTCAGTAAAGACGCCCGCAAGATCGAACGACTATTGAAAAACGCCAAGCTCCGCTATCCCCAGGCGGTACTCGAAGACATCGATTACCGCAATCAACGTAGTCTGGACCCTTTGCAAATACAAACCTTGGCGACCGGTGAATGGATGCGGCAAAAGCAAAACCTGATTCTGACCGGTACGACCGGCACCGGCAAAAGCTGGATCGCGTGTGCCTTTGGTCAACAAGCCTGCCGGCGAGGGTTAAGTACGCTCTATATGACCGCAACCCGCTTATTTGAGAATTTAACCGTGGGAATGGCCGACGGCAGTTTGCCCAAACTGCGACGTCAATTAATCAGCGCATCGTTGTTAATCATCGACGATGTCGGCATTGGCGGCGTACCCGCTCAATTAGGGCCGATACTTTTAGAAATCCTGGATCAGCAATCGATGGTCGGCTCCTTGATTCTTACCAGTCAATATCCGACTAATAAATGGTACGAATTGTTCGAAGACGCCACTGTTGCCGACGCGATTCTGGATCGGATCGTCCATCGAGCCCATCCGATAGAACTCAAGGGCGAATCGATGCGGAAGCTGAGAGGTAAAAACACGGCGTAACGGCCTAAACCCCATTACTTGCGCACCCATCAGGCCGAGGGTGTGCAAGTGATGCACTTAGGTGTGCAGATGGCGTGCACTTGGGTGTGCAAGTTCGTGCAATTATGCAGCTTGTCAGCCAAAATGGGTAGTAGGTCTTTCGTCCGACCGAAAAAGGTGGCTTGTACCGTTAAGCCTGATGTGTCGACCAAGGTAACAATCATGCGATTCGGAACGCTGTCCCGCACGACGCGATACTCCGTTAATACGCCACGAACCACACAAAACCGCCCTTCTAACCAGACGCGAAATTGTTCGACAATGGCTGAATCGCGCAGATCGATATAGTGTTTAGGCAGTAATAATGGTAATTGCCAAAACTCCAAAATACCGAGCGTATTTAATTTACCGAGTGGTGTCGCGTTCATAGAGAATAATGCCCTGCTAAAACATAGCTCAATCTTCTCACGACTTAGCAAGATTGCAACGGCTAGTTTTTGATGTTCCCTTTTTACGTGACGGACAAAAACTTTGTAGTGAACGTTCAGAATCATTAACCATACCGATCCTTGTTTTTATTCTCTATTGCCTATTGCATATTCACAGAACGCTATTAATTTAATCGCAAAACTGGCGTAGTCGTAGTCAGTTGATTCAATCCCTTTATCTTTTTAGCGAGCGTGCCATGACTTCAAACAATCCGTTGGTCGAAGAAAAACACTTTCCATTTCATTCAGGGCCAGGCGTGGCTTTTATCACTCTGTCGACGAACGATCTGTGCTTTCAAATCCTGTATTGCCCCTACATGCTAACGAATCACCCCGTGACCACGGGCTACCATCCTTTGCAAATTCGATTAGTGAAATGTTTTATTGGCGAAGTGAACGCTAGCGAACCGATTGCTGAGTTTGTCTCATTATTGGATGGATTTGAAGGGGCGAAATCCATCGTGCATTCCTTGATAAACAGCCGGCGGATATCCCCATAATACGCGGTTGCATTATTGAGATGCCGTATTAGATTGACTTTATCATTTAGAAAACTAAGGATAATTAAATGACTTCGCCTTCAAGCCTTGAAAAAACGATGACCGATCGATTGAATGAAATGGTCGAATCGCGTTTCGAGTTGATTAAACACGCGCAATTTTTGTCTATTTTAGGCATTGATAATAAAACAACATCACCTTATTACATTGGTCATTGTATAGAGTCTGTCGCTGAACAAGCGATTAATGAGCTATGCCAGAAACTCACGCGGCAACACGCCAAAGGAACCCCCGCGAGAATTCATGTTGAGACTGGCCTCTACAAAGTGATTTCCGATCGATATAGCGATCATTCAATCCGTGAATATTACATTCGTCATTCGGAAGGCAGTTTGGATGACGACAAACAGTTAGTTTCGGTCTACTTGTCTCACGTCGATTTTGCCGGTATTACCCGATCCATCGAGGAGCAGGTTAAGCATTTGGAGAGCGCGGGATTGTCGATGTTGGCAACGAGCCTGGTCGATGAATTCGGCTTGCGTTATTTGGATCGACATCATTCCTTTTATGCCAAAAACGGCTTGTTCATTTGCCAAACCTATGCGCCGAATTGGAATCATAGCTTCGATAGTCAATGCCAAACCCGCTACAGCAACATTCTCAGTGCGTTTCGATGGATACGGGAAGATGCCGGCATTGATTTAGAGCCCAGTTTCTCGAATTACGTCGACGCGGTAAAGGGATTAACCTATTCCAATGCTCGAATCGAATCGCGAACCGTGTTCGGTAAAGGCTCCTCGCTACAAATCGTCTGTTTTAAAGATAAGATCGAGTATCGCTTCACCCGCAGCGCATTTGAAGCGTTAGTGGCTTTTTTAATGCTCAATGGGTTCGAGCCGCAAGCGATGGCTATTCTGAACAGAATGAATACCTTGCAGGCGGCATGATGGCGACGGTGCATTTACCCGCTGAGTTAGGGCGGCTGGTTTCCAGGGGTAGCCAGGCAGAGAAACCCGGCTCGCTGGCCGGTTTACATGCGACTCGCAAAGAAACGTTGTCTCAGTTTTTTACGCCGGCCTGGCTTGCTCGTTACCTGTGGGAGGCCATCCAGCCGGCGTTCGATGCCGAAGAACGTTACCGCTTGCTCGACAACAGTCTCGGCAACGCCGGACTATTTCGGTTTGCCGATCCCAAGCGCTTTCATTTATGTGGCCTGGATGTCGACGAGACGTTGTTAAACGAAGTCATTCGAATCGTCGACACCACCGACTTCGAAACCGATTTCATCGCTGCCGGCATGGAGGCTGTCGAACTGGACCGATTTAGCGCGGCGCTGATTAATCCGCCGTTCTCGATCACGCTATCCAGCCCGCATATGCACGCTTACGAAGGAATCACGCATTACGGGAAACACGGCCCCAACACCTCGGCTTTATCCCATGAATACGCACTCGCTCAAGCCCTAGCCCATTGCGATATCGTCGCGGCCGTGGTGCCGGCCTCAGTCATGGCCTTAGTCGAATCGATCCCGGCCTACCGTGCCCGGCTCCGAGCGGTATTCGTTCTGCCCAGCGATACGTTTCAGGCTGAAAATGTCGAATCGGTGAACACAGTATTACTGATTCTCGGCTCGGAAGACCATCGCAATCCGGCACATGGTCATCGCATTGTTCGGGAAACCATCACACCCGAATCGATACCGCCTCATTTGGAAAATTTGTCCTGCCGTACGCGTGAAGAGTTAGGGAAATCGACCTTCCCGATTCGTCTCGTGTTGGTGGAAAGCAGCAAAGCAGTCGTGATGACGCCGCTCAGTGACGACAAAACGGTGATCCTCGATCGTGCGGGACGCTGGATTAAGCTCAAATTTTGTGACGGCGCCACCGAAGGCCGGGTCATGAATGCCTTGTATCGTAGCCGTCTGTATTCGACAGAAATCCATCGATACCCACGGTCGACCCGCTATGCTGGTCAATTTCAACTCAATTTGGATGTGATTAGCCTACAGTCGGATCCTTTTCTGGCTTTGCGCCAGGTCGCGGAAACCATCCGCGCCGCCGGCGGGAAACCGGTTATTTCACAACAGCTCATCGGCGGCCTAAAAGCGATTCTGCGCGAAAACGCCAAAATGCAAATCCCGTTCGGCCGCACGGCATACCGGAAAGGTGCTCCCCAATTTAGGGCCGTGGCTGGCAAAATGGGTTTCATCAACCCCACTGAACCGGCGTCGGTGGTTCGTAAAGGCGATACAGTTCAGGCAACGAGAGAATCATCCGGGTTTGTGGTGACCACATCGCGCGGCGCCTTTACCTGCGACGAAGTGCGGTTTTTCGATTACTTTGTGCCGCAAAGCGAGGTAATCGACGCCGGTTACTGGGAAACGATTTATCCTCCGATCGCGCAGAGCTTTCCCCGCGATATCGACCGGTTAAAAGTCAAGGCCCAGGCATTAGGGATTGATCGCTGGTTAACCTGGGATTTTCAGCTAGAGGACTTATGCGAATTGGCGTTTAAGCCTCGCGGGGCGATCTGTGCTTGGCAAATGGCGCTTGGTAAATCTCGGCTGGCCATTTCATTGGCCTTATTACTGGAGGGAAGATCACTCATCGTGCTGAAATCGCGCTTAGTGGCCGAAATGGAAAATGAACTTCAAACACTGGGATTCAACGATTACACGATCATTCGGGAGCGTTCCGATCTTTCCGCACTTAACAAACTTAATGTCATCAGCTATGAACGCCTAAAGCGCCCTTTTGACCCACGCTATCCGAAATTAACCCTGGCTAAAGCCCTGCGAAAACGGATTAAGAACGTGATTTGCGACGAAGGCGGGCTGCTGGCCAATCAATTTTCGCAGCAAAGCCAAGCGGTGTGGTGCTTGGGCGCCAAACGTCGCTATCTATTCGATGGCACGCCGTTTCCTAACTATGTCAGAGAATCGCAAAGCCTGGCGGCCTTCACCGCCGGCCAGGAGCGAGCCTATCAGCCTTTTTCATTGAAGGGCGGCTTCCTGGAGCGGCGATTGTTCACCAGCGCGGAATTTCAACCCACCGGCCGGGATGAATTCGCCAAACGCTATGTGACGCTGGAATGGGCCACCAACGAATTTAAGGACACTCACGAGCGCGGCGCCAAGCGTGAAATACCGAAAATTAACCCGGCCTATCTGGACGATTATCGGGCGTGGGTCGCTCCCTTGGTCAAACGCCGCGTGCAACAAGAGCCGGACGTGGCCAAGCATGTGCGCTTTCCGGAGCCGATACTGCACCCGCCCATTAGGGTCGAGTGGGCAATCGATCATTTAGTGCTGTACATCAAAACCGCCGAGGAATTCGCTAGCTGGTACCGGCAATACGCCAAGGCGCAGCAGGATAGGCAAAAAGCCCTCAATTTGACGATGATCCTCGCGCGGCTGGAGGCCTGTTTCAAGGCGGCCAATACGCCGAGCATCGTCTCGGGCTACGGTCGCGGTTTCGCCGATCTGACCACCAAAGAACGGGCGTGTATTGAACTGGTGAAACAGCAAGTCGAACAAGACTTGAGGCCGATTGTATTCGCGCGCAATCCCTTGGTGCTGCGCAGACTGTCTAAAGCGTTAGACCAATCCGGGATCAGCCAATTGGTGTTTTCCGGGGAGGAAACCATCGACAAGCGAATTAGCCGGCTAAACGACCGCATCCGCAACGGCACCGATCAGGTCATGCTGGCCAGCTTGGGCGTCACACAAGACGGATTGAATTTGCCGATGCTCAACAGTGTCATCTTCTACAACCGCAGTTATAAGGCGAGAGAAGAAAGCCAAGCCATTTACCGATTAATTCGGCCCCAACAAAAACATCCAGTGAATTGTTATTTCCTGGAATTGGCCGGCAGCATCGACGAGTATATGAGTCAATTGGTCTCGTGGAAGAAAGTCGCCAGCGAAGCCGGCTTGGATTACGGCGATCAGGTCGACGGCGCCGATTTTGTGCATTTCGACGCCTTCATTTACCGCTTCATTAACTCGATTCCGGAACTAAGAGAAACCTTGGCTTGCATTAAACGGGCGGCGTGAGAGGATAACTAAAAAGCCGATCTATTTATCAGAATTATTAAAACCGCTGGTTATGCGGTTGTTAACTTGTACATACGGAGGTATGAATTATGGTTTCAGTTAGTTATTATTTCCAACCTGACACTCGTCTATCAGACTATGAGATGAATAGCGCACACCCTCATAGAATATTGAATGGCGGCGGTTCTGGTGGTGCGAACGATTATCCAGACGAGTTGTGGGCGTGCGCAAAACAGCGTCATGCGGAGATGTTGGCCTTTGCAGAACAGTGCGTAAATAAACCGACAGTCCGGTTTGAATGGAAAAAGGGCTGGCCGGCTGGATATGCTGTTTGTGAAGGTTCGTTTTGCTCCCTTGATGGTCACCCCGAGGAAATATCAATGGCGGTAATACCGGACAACGAAACACCAAGAGTCCGTATATAAATTGAATAATGAACGCACTCAAATCATACAAAACCATTAAAGAAATTCAGATAGTTCCTGATGAACATGGGCTCCCTGAAACCGTCTATATTCGGCTTTTTGGATTTTCTAAGGCGATCACGGCTAAATGCCTTGAGCTTAGAACGGATAAAAAAGATAATATTAACTACCTTTTGTTAGATAGGCTGATTCATAGCTGTTCTGATGTTGGATTTGAATTAATAAAACCGAATCATGAACGTGTTTTATATTCTGTGAGTGGATGCTACATTAGTGAGCTATCTAAAACTGATTATATTGACATAGTAAATCATTGATCTTATGAAAATCGCAAAAAACACTTTACTCGGTAAAAGCTATATTGCACACGTTGACGACGAGCGTGATATCGACAACGGAATTATAGTTACGCTAGCAAAAAACTGGTATTTCTGTGCCGATCCTGGGTGCGGCGTTAGAGGCTTTGATAATTGGCCAGACGCATTAAATGGTTGCAAAAAATCAGAAGTTTACAAGAAAGTTGCAAGCCCGGCCAAATAGCCGGGCGCTTATCATCCGGCCATTCGCCGGTAGGAGAAAAAATGAAGAGACACGTTCACAGTGGCCGCGAGCTGCGTAGCAAGTTCCGCATCAAAACCGAAAATTACCAAGGCCAACGAGTGACCTGGGTTAAATTTGACGATACGCTCCGTCTCGGCAGTATCGTCAACAATCAATACGTGCCGCGCACCACGCCGCAAACTATGGCATGGCTGGCAGAGGCAGGTAATGCCGCCGAACTTGACGATTGGCTGACGACGAAACTCGCAACGCCGCCTGACGTAGCGTGGCCGCCAATGGTGCCTATGCAGCCAGTGCCACGAATAGCCGTAGCCTATGCGCCGCCCGGAGCCGACCCTGTCGCCGGTTGGCACTACTGGAGCATCATACCCAACTGGGACACCGAACCTCTTTTGCCGCATCCACAAGCTGGATGGACGGTCTACCGCGCAGCAGATACGACAGAACTTGATTTGCCAACCGGTTGGACATGGGCTGATCCGCTGGACACATCGGCCGACGATATTGCCGCCGTCGAATCATTCCGCAAGACTAAGGCGGAAGAGAATCGCCGAAAAATCGACGCCGGTGAGATCTCAGATGACGACGCCGTAGATTTGGAGATCACTTATCGCTCTGGGTTGATCACGCCGGATACAGTGAGGGCCTGGCGTGGAGACCCGTATCTCGACGAGAATTTATTGCATGCTGCTTTGGCTTGCCATGCTGGCCAAGCCAGCATGGCCGCTGCGGAGCATTTCGACAGTCGTCACAGCAATATCGTTATTCGCGCGTACGGCGACAAGGATAAGCAGCGCTGGACTGCGCATACCGGAATTGGAGGTTTTATGACAATTTGCCCTGGAGCACCGTCTTACGCGACCAAATCGGAAGCGATAACAGCCGGTATCGCCTGGTGGCGTGCAGGCGTTGTCCACCGAATTTCTGAGATTGCCAAGATGCGCGGAGGCACTTGCGCATGGGGCTGGCGGTTGAATGTGCGGCAATCTCCAGAGATTAGTGTTTACGATTGGAATGGCTAGATCATCGAGGAAAGCGACTAAGACTAAATTAGTCGTTTAAATTTCTGTCGGTTCTTCAATGAGGCCTTGATGATCCCGAGGCCAACTATATAGCAAAGTGGTGACAAAATGGAATCTGATGAAATAAAAAAACTGGCCGAAGCGCTGTTCTCGGCATTAACTGACTCTCAGGACGCGCTTGACGTGCCTGAAACGGAAGTAAACCTGTTGCACGCGCTTGGGGATTATCTTAACAAGCCAGGCTATCGAGGTGCGGACGGATGCAGGCTGGTCGCCGTATGGGAATGATTACACCGGCAAAGGCCGCATACATTGGGCCGGACGAAGACGGTAACGGCGCAACATACTCAGCGTGGTGCGTCGATGCTGAACAAGTGTATGACCATAGCGCATACGTTATCGCCGAGGAAAACTACTCCTAAATCAATAATAGGATAGCGACAATGAACACAGCACAAAAAGCGATTAAAGCCTTCGAAGAAAGCGTGGACTTCGACAATGTTGCCGCCATATTCGAGGCCGAATCTTTCGGAACAAGTGGGCTATACAATTACGCCGTTTTCGCCGACGGATCAGCGATAAAAATCTGTTCCGACTACGACATTGAAGAATGCGGCAACGCCGAAGCCATTGACGCTATTGAACAACAATAACAGGAGAATAGCCATGACAGACCAAGTTGACAATTTACAACAAGCGGTTTTAAACCAAAAACAAATCATTCAAAATCAAATAACTGAAGCCGCTGGCGACTATCGCATAAAGGTTAAAGATCATGTTGGGGCTATCCAATTCAAAAAATACGCAAAATCAGTTGAATGGATTGGTCACGAGTTCAAAATTCAGTTTGAAGATTCGATGAATGTTTCGGTAAATCTGTCAGACTTTATCGAATATCAGTTGTACTACACCGATTATGCGCTGTCATTAGAATCTCAATTTTCTGACCAGATTAACGACCTTAGAGATCTACAGGGCGACATCAAAGATGAGTTTCTTGAAAAGCTCTTAGCCTCGGTAGATTAATAACCCAAGCAGCCTTTAAATCTCGATTAGATAGGAGATAGTCATGAAAAAAACCATAGGCCGCGCAGGCCACACCCAATTAGCACTTGAAAAGCCGTTGATTGACGGCGGCATCTGGCTTCCGGTAGCCGTTGAAAACGGCTATGTAGAAGAGGACGGTTTATCGTTTTCATTGCCCGTCGATGACGGCCCCTATTCATTTGTAACCTATGAGCGCGCGGTAGGTGTGCTGGCAGACGACACGTATTCGATGCTGTGCGATGCCGGGCGGCGGCCAAAAATGATTTCTCTATCAAATTACGTGTCATTCCGCACAATCGAAAACTGGAATGACGGTTTGCCGCCGCTGACCGAGGACGAGGTCGAAACCGGATTTTGGGGATGGCCGCAAGAATGGCGTGACCGCTATGAGCAAATACACGAAAGACATGGGGTCGAAGATCGTAACAAACCCATTTTTACGTTTAACGGTAGCGAACTGTATAGCGACGAAAGCGGTTTTTACGCCAGATTAATCGGCTGGCATTATGACCGGGTTGTGCCGGTCGATTTCGACGAAGGCATGGATTTTGAGATATTACAAGATGTTTTTGAAACAAAACGCATTGAAATAGCAGCATATAACCAGCGTAGCCAACTGATTAAAGAAAATCTGAAGGTGTTGGCGGCGATATTCAATGGCGAGTAAATTACGCCCATCTGAACACCTAGCCGCAGCAATGCGGCTATACCCATCGACTGGAAAACTGGTAGACGAGTTTAGGCGCGACCGTGGCCGCGATCTGCCAGACTGGCCAGCCTGGTGTTTTATGCCGATGGCCGGTTGGTATGCGGTGGTCAGTCAGGACAATTTTAACCAATTGCTGCCTGGCCGGCGCTTGCCTTTGCATTTGGCCGGCGACGTGGGACGACTGGCAGCGATAGGCACTTGGCGCTATAGCCAGGGCGTTTACCAGTTCGACGCCGAATTCATGTCAGCGCTGGCCGATACGCTGGTAGTCGGAGATATGCCGAGCGAGGTGTTGTATCGGCTGCCGGAATGGTGCATTTACATCGAAACACCGGGGCGACAATGGCTGGGCGGCGAATTGCACGGCTACTGGGTGCATTTGGAATACGATGTTAATACGCACCGTAGCGAGTTGCGGCTGCTGCTCGACACTGCCGACGCGTTGATCCCGGTGCCTGTTCACCTGGGACCGTGGACCGTGACCGAGGCCGTTGACCGTGCAACAGCTGAAGCGGCGCGGCAGACCGCCGCGGCAGGCATCGCCTTTGCGCCAGGCATGGATCACGTGCAACAGATCGCCGCGAGTATCAATCCGCTAATCTCATTGTTGCTGTACATTTGCAGCGATGCGCCGGAGATCGACGACGACCGCGAGCCAGGCACGTCGCCGAAGCGGCCGGCGCCGACTAAAACGAAGCGCGGCTGGCGGTTATTCCCGGCCGAAAAACCGCGCGTGTGGACAGTGGGCCGCCAGATCGGCGATCAGTTGCGGGCGGTTAATCATTCCGTCAACGACAGCGGCCGGTCTGTTAAAGCTCATTTACGCAAAGGCCACTGGCACGGGTTTTGGAGCGGGCCTCGCGACGGCGAGCGGCGATTTAGCTATAAATGGTTGATGCCGATGGTAGTTGGTGGTGGTGATGTAGGAGAGTAACACTCCTTGTAAATAGAAGCAGCACTGATTCGTAATGAGGGTGATAGCAACACGCACGGTGCCGATAAAGCTGCGCTTGGCGCCGTGCGAAGTTTTAGGAAATCCCTCTACCCTTTTCTGCACCCGTGCGGAATATGCCAAGATGAGGTCGGCTTGTCGTTTTTGGCGTAAGCGGCAACCGGGAGGGTTTCACCTATGAGCTGTTCTAAATTGCCGACCGAAATCAAGTATCGATCCAAGTTGCTCTTGGTAGCCGATGGGCTGTTCGGCACCACCCAAGCAATGGCTCGTTGATCCTGACCGGTGCCACGAATCACGACTTTCCAAAAGGCGTCCGGCGTTTTGACGCCGTGTGATCTCAAAAAATAGTCGTCGGCGGGGTTATTCCCCCAAATCACGCCGCCAATGACGTGCAGGTCTTCGAGGTCGCGGTAACACTCGATGATTTCCTCGGTTCGCTCCCAGGCTCCCCGGTTCATCTGCGCCACTTGGGGCAAGATATTGGTCATGTAGTTCGATTGCCGGAGGGCCTCTTCGGAACCGTCAAGATGGTTGGCCGGCACTTGGTGGCCCCGGTCGAAGCCGTGACCATACGCTGAGGTGCTGAACTGCTGGCATTCTTTGGGGACAGCCGGATCGAGCGTAAAGTCTTTCGCGCGCGGTAGATCACCGCTGTCTTTGCTCGCGATGTACTCGAAGCGAACCGGGCCGCGCTGCTGGCAGTCGAGCCAGACCGTAAAACCCTGATAGTCAAGCTTCAACAGGTCGCGGGCGATCGTGGGCGCTTCGGTCGGACTGACGGCGCTGGATTCGGCAGGACTGGATGCCGATGGCGACAAGATCGGTTCGCTGACCGCCGG
This sequence comes from Methylomonas sp. MS20, assembly GCF_050275925.1. NCBI lineage: Bacteria > Pseudomonadati > Pseudomonadota > Gammaproteobacteria > Methylococcales > Methylococcaceae > Methylomonas > Methylomonas sp. MS20. The sequence goes on along the minus strand of NZ_CP189963.1, from coordinate 167,580 downwards.
TGCCGGTGCGGTGGCGGGCTTGGCCCGCTCAGGATGGCAATGATATTCGCCGGTCTTGCGCTCGGTGTGGCAGCCTTCGGCGTTGACTTTGCCGGGGTGGGCCTTGCCGGACATAGGGAGCGCCGCGAGTATTGCCAGCAGAAGTAAAGCGTGGGCGGTAGGTCGTTGGGTCATGGCGGCAGTTCCTGGTCTCAGTTATCGGCAATGAACAATCGGCAGTTCCCGCCAAGACGTGGTGTATCGTGGCGACAAGCAGTGTGCTCTAGGTTTCCAGTTCTGGTCGATCCAGGCGGCGGCCACCGCAATGCCTTTAGGGTAGCGCCGATTGATGGCGTCGACGGTTTGCATCACGCGTCCATCGGCCTTGCCCGCGCCGGCCCGATCGTCAAACAGGTCCAATTGATTTGGCGCTAACGCGGGTGAAATGTCGCCGAGTTGCACGCCGCACTTGTAGTAGCCAAAACCTGAATGGTAGACGCTGGACAGCAAGCTTTCAACCGTAGCCAGTATCACCCGAGTGTCGCTAGCGGGAAAGACCAGGCAGCGGCTGGCCTGACGTTGATACTGCGGTTCGTGCAGGGCAAAGCCGTTGGTGCGGATAAACACCGACACTTGACCAGCAACCGTTTGTTGTTGGCGCAGTTTCTCACAGGCTCGGCTAGTGAACTCGGCCATCGCAGCGTGCAACTCGGCATAAGAAGTCAACCGCCTGCCGAAGGTGCGTGAGCAAACAATTTGCTGCTTGGCGGGCGCCACAGTCTCCAGATCCAGACAACTGATACCATTCAATTCCATAATGGTTCTGGCCATGACGATGCTGAAACGTTGCTGCATTTTCTGCGGCGATTGCATGGCCAAATCCCAAACCGTCCGAATGCCTAGACCATTGAGTTGCTGGGCGAGCTGCCGACCGATGCCCCACACCTCATCGACCGGCACGATCTTCATCAGCTTTTCGCGTCGGTCCGGATCGGACAGATTCACGACGCCACCGGTTTTCGGCCATTTCTTCGCGGCGAAATTGGCCAACTTGGCCAGGGTCTTGGTCGGCCCCAGTCCGACACAGACTGGAATGCCGACCTGACGCTGTACCGAGCGCTTGATCAGGTGGGCGTAAGCGATCAGGTCATGACGGCCGGGATACAGGTCGGTGAAGTCCAGAAAGGCCTCATCAATCGAATACACTTCCAGTGTCGGCGAGTAGGTTTCCAGCACCGACATCACCCGCGCTGACAGATCGGCGTTTATGTGGAATTAAAAAGCAAGCTATTTTTGAAAACAAACAGTTATCATTTTGACGAACGGCAAAATTGGTTAAAATTTTAACAAAACCGACTTTTCAACAGAATCGGCCAAAACCCGCCGCTCGGAGTAGCTATCCCATTTTAATAATTAAGGCACCATGTAACCCAATCGGCTGTCCGGTATTCGGCTTCGTTTTGGGTCGTCGTTTGATGGCTCTAGGCTCAATACGTCCAGGTCGGTTGTCAACCAACTGTTCAGCCACTAAAAGGAGCAGGCAGACCCGAGAGGAATCTGGGTGACCGTTTGCTTTCGGGTTTACCTTTGCACCCATTACGATTCATATAGAGCCAATTTCACTTTGCCAGTGGGCTAACTTGAGTCGCTGACACAAAAAACTCGACAATATCCTGACTTCGCTCGGGCCAATGTGAATGGATTTGATCACCTTCACAGTACAACGTTTTTACGCCCCCGGCACACCCTGAATAAGAGGAGCAACCATTTGCGATTTTATCCGGAATAGGATCACATTTATTACAAGCTGCCCACCAACCCACCGCTTGCTGACCATAACCAGGAAACAGGCGATCCTTGCTGCTGTGCATGATCATAACCGGCAAGGGCTCGGGGCATTTGCGGTCGCGTAAATCATCATACGCAACCCCTGCTGCGCTCGGCGCAATTGCACGTGGGATGTGTCGTGTGCCAGTCATAAACGCTAATGCCATTGCCGAAGTCCCTCCATCGGAATGTCCCGTAACATAGACCTGTTTTTCATCAATACACCACTTTTTGGCCATTAAACTGGGAATGGTGCCTAATTCTACGGTAGTGCTGGGCGATAATTCCGGGTGATCCGCATAGGCCACGATGAAACCGGCTTGGGTAGCAGGAAAAGTGAACCCAGTTGTTTTTTCGGTTTTAGCCCGATTCGATCCGGCCGGAGAAAATACCAGTAATAGTGGGTGGGCAACGGATGCATCATAATTGGCTGGTGTGCGGACATTGTATTTGATGCCATTTTCGGTTTCTTCACCATAAGTCTCTCCAGCGTCTCCACTGAGTTGATCAGCTTTGCAAAGACGTTTCAGCATCTCAGGTCGATACACGGCCTGCCCCAATTCTACCGAGTCGCCGCTATGATCCATCAAAAGCATGACAACCATTACTAATATCGGTAACCCGAATAGCACTTTCTGCCAAGAATTGGTTCTTAAAAGATAAACCTTTAATTGAGTCATATTCATAGTCATATTCCCCCTAAGTACGTTTGACTCGCCTGTACCATTCGATCATGCCTCAGGTGAGTGATTGGGCGCTTCCTTATTCGCTAACTTCATTACAATATAAGCCAGCAACAACAAGCTTCCGATTATCACAATCTGCAGCATATAGCTTTTTCCCGGAACCGATTCCAGGCCAACAGAGAACGGAATATGAGTGTCAAGACGCTTATCCTTGTCGACAATAGCGATGTGAGCCAAATAATTACCAGCACCATATTGACTAAAATCGACCATACTATCGAAAGTGCCGTTTTTAACTTTTTTCGGCTGCTGATAAAAAACCCTTTGCCCTTCAGGTTCTTTGGTGATTTCGAATTCCACGCTGACATTGCGCAGACTTTTACCTTCGTAGTCGAACACCAAATTAGTTGGGCCGATTTCGGGAATGATGCTGCAATATTCCCGATCCCCTGACAGAGTCGGGGTATAGGCCGTGAAATGGACTCGTTCAAAACCAACTCTCGTAACGCAAGCATCGGCCTCGTCAGGCGCACCGCGATGCGCTTGGGCAATAGTTGGCATTAATCCAACCAAAAAGACAACAGGCAGCAGACCCAGCCACCTAATGCGCTTATAAGCCACCTTTTTTAGTTTGATAGAGTTAGACATTGATTTGCCTCCACTGTGATTATGTTAAATCCGATGGTCGGATTAGAAATCAAAGGTTTCCACCTCGGAGATCAGAAACAACGGATCACCACCGCTAGAAATCTCAACGGCATGCTGAGCTGTTTCTTGGCCGCCTGGTGAATTCAGACAAGCCTCTAATTCGGCGAGGGATGGAAAATAAACCTCGGCAATCCGATGAAACTGCGCTGCAGATTTGTCTGCATTGGAAAGAATCAATGAGGCGACAAATCGTGTTTTGCCGGCCAGCTTTTCGACCGCCATCGGCACATGCTCATCAGCATAACGACGTTCAAAAGTTTTTAAATCTGTTGGTGTAGGGTACATTACGATTAATTTTGCTGTTTTCATAGGAATATTGAATATTTAGGTGACTTGGTGTTTATATTAAATAATGAGTTATGTTAATTGTAAAATACCAATTTTCTATGAAATAATAGGTTTTTCCTATTCAAGAAAGGAGACAAGCTGTGGAAATGCAACAAATTCGCTATTTTCTGGCCGTCTGCGATAAAGGCTCATTCACTCGCGCTGCACAAGCAACCTATGTGGCCCAACCCTCCCTGACGCAAGCAATTAAGAAATTGGAAGATGAACTTGGCGGTGAGCTATTTAGCCGAGACCGCGGCGGATGTAGGTTGACGGCCTTAGGACGTTTGGTTGAACCTTCTATACGTGAAATAGTGCGCAAGACGCAAGCTGTCAAAGCTGAGGCTGTGCGTTTCAGCCGCTTAAATACTGTGCCACTTCGCATCGGCGTGATGACGACAATTGCCGCACACCATTTAAGTCCATTCTTCACTGACTTTCAGCAAGAACGACCCCATGTAGAACTGGAATTAGTCGTCGACAGTGAATGCAATCTATTGAATCAACTTGATGAAGATAGCCTGGATTTAGTTATCAGTGCACCAACATCCTTACCGGTAGGGCATTACCAGTCTTTAAAGCTTTACGAAGAACGCTATGTTGTTGTCTTCAACGACAAACACCGTTTCAATCAAATGCAACAAATTGATTTAGCGACCATACAAGCTGAACCTTACTTGGATCGCCTGAACTGTGAATTGCGTGAAACACTGAGGAATGTGTGCCAGGGGCGGCAGGTCAATCTTTATGCTGCCTATAGAAGTAATAGCGAAGAGTGGATACTGAGTATGGTACGCGCCGGAATCGGCGTTGCGCTAATGCCGGAATTCACCATCACCAAAAATGCAGATAAGATTCAAGTTCGTTATCTGTCAGATCCGGAAATTCGTCGCACCATCTGCGCTATATTCCCGCCCACATCGGCCGCAAAACCCGAAGTGGCAGAAGTATTGAAAAGTCTGCGGATAGGTTTTTAAAAAATCACAGGTTAGGCAAAACTAAATCAAAAGTCCGATTATGGCGTTTAAAGGGGTTAGGAAACCTCTGATTATTGCAGTTTTTCAAGAAAAATTGACGCGCAAGCCATTGCTTTAATTGGTGCTGAACCAATCTGCCAGAAAGCCGCCATACATGTTTCTCAATAGCTGACCTTCAAATAGGCTTGAGCAGACCTTCACCAACTCAGTTTATTGTTGAAGGTTACAATGAAAAGCCCAGTTTTATTTGGTCATTTGCTTGGCAAATCAAAAATCCTTTTAATATTCAGACATCACGTTCTCAATACGTCGATCTGGCACTAACCATAGCAATGCGACCAGCACATAAAGCCCTTGAGCTAACCATGGCGACCAAAACGTGCTTAGTGTCGCTATTAAGTAAATCAATGGTGAGGATTTACCCTTCCAGTCGCTACCGACAGATCTTTTTAATAGCGAATTTGTCCCTTGTGAAACGATGATGAGGTATTGTAATAATATATAAGCGATTGCTGCCATCAATAGAACCACTCCGTAAGCCATCGTTGGTATAGCCGCAAAGTGATTTTCCCCCATCCAGGCAGTTGTGAACGGAAATAACGATAACCAGAACAATAAATGCAGGTTTGCCCACAGTATCGAACCAGTGACTTTTTGGCATGTTTGCAGTAAATGGTGATGGTTATTCCAGTAAATGCCTACATAGACGAAGCTCAACACATAGCTTAAAAGCACAGGAATCAAAGGAATCAGCGCATTGATGTCCGCAGTATGGGGTACTTTCAATTCCAATACCATGATGGTGATAATGATGGCCAGTACCCCATCACTGAATGCCTCCAGCCGACCTTTACCCATGTCTTACCTCGTTAACGTACTGTAGTGATGGGTAGCTATTATTACAGCCTATGGTTACGCACAGTTTTTTAAAATACAAAATTCAATTGGGTTCTTACATAATCGCTATCATGTCCACCTTCAGTAATCACTTGTCCCGCAAAAAATGGCTGTAAGTAAAACCGAGTGAAAGGTGTTTATTGATTTCTCACTCTGTGTTTGCCGAAATGGCGAGGGCTCGATATTGGCAGGCACCCTCTATATGTGGATGTCGCAAAATTGGCCGTTGGATGCGGTCGCCAATGGCCGCTTTGTAGATCTCCAGTTCCCAGGCGCTGGATTTAGCTGACTGACTGGTTTGGAGAAGTGCGACCGTCAAGTTTGGGTCGTTGCTTGCCTTTCACTACCCATCCAGTAAGCACATCAGGTATCTTTTTGCCCACTCTGAGTAATGATTAGCTAGCTGCATTTTACAATCGCCAACTCATCCCACTGGGTTGTATAGCGTTTTGACATGCGTTCGGGCTGGAACTGCCAGCTTTTGTTTAATCCTGTGGCGGCTATAGATATGGACTTAGGAAACCGATGGTTGATTTTATCGAAGCAGGCCATTAACTCTCGCTCCTTTGAAGATTTTGGGTTGGCAAACAAATCCGTCTGACCAGGCATGGTATTGGGGTAAAGGCCACTTAATTGGATTCCGCATTTCTGGTAACGGTAACCCTCCTTGTAAATACCCTGCAACAACTGCTTGGCAACATTGATCAACCTGCGTGTATCTTGCGTGCCTATTGCCAATTTCAAAGTTGCTGAACGTTGATATTGAGGTTCTTGTGGATTAAACGGGTTAGTCCTGATAAACACGGTTAAACGATCTGCTGTCGAATCCTGTGCTCTGAGCTTTTCCGCTGCCCGGCTGCAGAACTCGGCTAAAGCTTCCGATAATTCCTTCAAATTTTCTAAAGGCCGCTTAAAACTTCGGGAACACATGATTTCTTGTTTGTCCTGCGCTATTTCTGCAAGCTCCAGGCAGGAAATGCCATTTAATTCCATGATCGTTCGAGCCAAAACAACACTAAACTGCGACTGCATTCGTTGAACGGGCTGCTGCGCCAAAGTCCAGACGGTGTGAATGCCGAGTTGCGAGAGCTGCTGGCTTAGGCTTGAACCGATACCCCAGACTTCATTGACCGGTAACAGGCGCATTAACCGCTCCCGCCGTTGAGGGCAGGACAAATCCACAACACCGTTGGTTTTAGGCCATTTTTTTGCGGCAAAATTTGCCAGTTTCGCCAACGTTTTAGTCGGCCCCATTCCGACGCAAACTGGGATGCCGGTATTTTTCTGGATCGATTGTTTAATAGTGAGACCATAACCGATAGGGTCTTGCTGACAAATCCCGGTCAAATCTAAGAATGCCTCGTCAATCGAATAAATTTCGGTGCTCGGTGAAAATGTCTCTAATAATGACATCACTCTGGATGACATGTCGCCATACAACGCGAAATTTGATGAAAATAGATGGACATCATGTTTTTTAACCAAGTCGGCCACTTGATAAAGCGGCACCCCCATTTTGACACCGAGGGATTTTAAAGCCTTGTTCCTAGCGATAAAGCAACCATCGTTATTGCTGAGTACGCCTACCGGCTTATCCCATAAATCCGGACGGAATACGCACTCGCAACTGACATAAAATGAGTTGCAGTCCACTAAGGCAATCAGGGGTCGCGGCGGCAGTGCAGAAAGGGAATTGCGTAGGTCGGACATATGAATAAGCTTTTTAAGTGGCGCCAAAGTATACTTTTTGTTCTAATTTATTAGGGAACTTCATTCCCATGAATTTGCTGCGGCGTTCTGCCATCCAGGGTTGGAACATTTTTTAGCTTGTCCAGCATGGCTTCCAGCTTCTGAAGGTCACCCTTGACGATCTGTTGTTCCTCGGGCGTTAATGGCACCTCCTCAAGATAACGGTGCAAAAACGCTTTGGCCGCCAGTGCTTCACCCTTGACCGAATCCTTGGGTATATTGAAGTCGCAGCCAGCGCAGGCCATACGGTGTGGGCAGGTACTCCAGAAGGGGTTCGAGCAATAAGAGGAGCCTAAATCATAATATCGGTAAGGCTCACCCTTGGCTGCGGCTCCACTGACCACGGCTGTATGGTCGATAAGTACTTCGATTAGGTGTGACATCTGATCAGCTTTCGCAAAAGCGCCGGCTAACTGCGTAGGTTTCGTGCGAATATAGTACAAAGTAGATTTTGGACTGCGATGGCCTGACCATCGCATCAAATCAAATAGGGACATCCCTTGAGGTACGCTAGCTAAGGCAGTGACAGCCGAGGCGCGTCCCCTGTGGCTGCTGATTTTGCCTCTGCTGTCCTCTACAGGCAATCCGGCTTTGGCGCATAACATCGGGATGATCGTATCATTGATTGCCGAGTGTCCAATCGTCTTGCCACGGTACTGAAACAAAAACCGTACGCGTTCACCTGTCTTGGGATCGATTAAGAAACCTTGTTCAGGCCGAATTGCTTCCCATTCAGTGATAAACTGCCGGACGATTGCACTCACCGGTTTTGCGAAGGCGGTGAAGGTTTTGCCGGCCGGCACATCTAAATAGCATAATGTACCGGCGGCAATTGTTGTGCCGGTCGTTTCATCAATAATGGGATCATTTTGGGCTCGCGCACAGCCGACGCGAAGGCGGATGATTTCGTTCTGGCGCAGTCCGGCATGAGTCCATACGACGCTGATCGCCCGCAACATTTCTAAGGGATACCAAATCTCACTCAGTTTATCGTTCGCCTCAAGATTGAGGCTGGCCCATACCAATTTGAGCCAAAAATTGTCGTCTATGGCTCGCGGATTGGGGCCGCATAATCTCAAGATTGAATTCGGTGTGGCCAAATGATAATACGGATTAAACTTCAGCCGGACCCAGCCCCAATGTTGAATGTCACGGAAGAAACGCCGCATGGCATACAGTACCGAGCGTTTGGAATTAGCGCCAAGCGGCGTTCCTAGATTAACTCGCCCAGTATAGTCGAACGAATGAAGCTGCCATTCGCCAACCTTGAGCCGATTTAGGGCTGCGAGAAAATCAGCACAGGTTTCGACCGTCCAATCCGCCGGACTGGTGATTTCTGGATGAATTTGGGCTAGCCACAGGCCTGCACGCAGAATATAGCTGTAGTTAGACTCCCGTGTTTTAGGTTGCAAGGTCGATGTTTCCCGCCATCGCCGGCAATAATCGACCCATTGCGGCGCAATACCACCACCGCTTTTTTCCTTCCATGAGACATAATTGCGCATCCGGAGTGGCTCGGGCAGGATTCCCAGTGCGGCCAACCCGTGGGAGAGCTTGCCGATACCGTGAGCTTGGGCGCTGTACTTTTCACGGGTGCGTTCCAAGAGTTCGGTATCGAAACTTTCTAGGTAGGGGTTGCGGTTTTCCAGCATTACCGCTGCCAGGATGGATGGAAAATTCTGTTGCAGATTAACTTTGCCATACCCAATTTTCTGTAAAGCCTGATGTAAACGCCCACATTCGCGTTCGAAAAGTTCTTCTCCGAAAATCAATCGCCCAAGACCGGATAAATAAAATATAGGGCCAATGCAATGGACGAGGCGGAAATCGCAAAGAAGATAAGCATTCGCGGTGATGAAAAGTCGTGCGCTTGAGTGGATTAATGGGTGGCGGACTAAATCAATCCAGGCCTGCTGACTCCAAGCCCAGTAGGGCTGCTGAGTTCGCTGAATCTCTTGCAGGATGGCGGTCTGAGCTTTGGCGTGCCTTTCTAGCAGGCTTTGCTTCGAACTCAAAGCCGCCACATCCCGTAGCGGCAAATAAAGCCTTGGCACAGCAGCTCTAACCCTCATGGTATTACTCCAACTGACCAATGCACATTCTTCAGTTTCCGATAGATATGGACTTCGATCATACTGAGCCAAATCAAGAGGCCATTGCCAATTCTTCGCACTTACAGAATCTAATTGAGCCATAGGGCATTACTCCATCTTCGCAAATAAAGCCGCGTCGATTTTGGCATCGGCATAACGGATGGCCTCAGTCATCCGGTTTAGTAGGTCTGCGCCGGAAAGATGAAGGTACATCAATGTCGTTTGCGGGTTGCGGTGTCCCGCATAGGCACTCAGCTCATGCAGTTTCCAGCCAGCTTGTGCGAGGTGAGTCAAACGCAGATGGCGCAAGCTATGCGTACTAAAGCCCTCGACACCGGCCTGTTTTGCCAAGCCTTCGACAATCTTGCTCCAGGTCCATTTCGAAATTGGCTGACCAGCGTTGCGGCGTGATTCGGAGAAAAATACTAATCCGGCTTGCTGATTGATCCGATGACGATAAACCAAATATTCGCTCAATGCATTTCCAGCAGTAGCGGCATAACAGACTGTTCGAGGTGTACTGCTCTTTGTGGTTTCGGGTCGAATACGAATGAGGCGATGAGCAAAATCGAAATCGGTGACACGCAAGTTCACCAATTCTTCACGCCGCAAAGCGCCATAATAAGCTAGCGCGAACATCAATCTATTTCGAAGAGATTCCTGAGTAACCGCTTCGATGAGTTTTTTCCAATCCTCTTCCGAGGGAATAGCAGGTAGTAGTTTAAGTCGCCGAATCAAGCCGTGCGCAAATCCAGGATGGTAGTCGCTATTTCGATTCAGATAAGTGCCACGAGGGACTGGATTAAAGTCCCGAATATCTTGGTAAACCAAATGGTCATACCACAGGCGAACTGCCGTAAGGTACTGCTGCATCGTAGCATTCGAGTGGCGGTATGACGTTTTTCCATCCTGAGCATCGCCACCCAGATACCGAACATAAAGGGAGACGTGCTCCAGCGTGGCTTTTTCGGCTTCCACTCCCAAGCCTTGGCAAAAACGAAAGTAATTGCTGAGTGCGCGCGCATAGGCGTCGAGCGTTGCGTCGGCACGTCCCAAGTTACCCAGCAGAACCAGCCATGATCTACCGTTCGGGTTTTCAGAAAGAAAGGGGTAACGTTCCCAAACGAGATTAGCCATGAACGTGTAACTCCACTCGGAACTAAATCTGTTCACCAGATTATGGCACCAATAATTTTGATTCCAAATAACTTACTACAGGCTGTAATTGGAAGAACACAGTTGAATCCGATGCCGATTAATCAGTTCGCGCACTTGAAACACCGGCACGCCCATCTTGATACCCAGGGCTTTGACTTCATGGCTGCGCGCGACAATGCAGCCGTCGTTATTGCTGAGCACCGCCACCGGCCGTCCGATCAAGTCGGGCCGAAATACCCGCTCACAGGAGACATAGAAATTATTGCAATCGACCAGGGCGATCAGTTTGGAGTGGTTCGCCGCCGTCATCTCAAACCGGATGAATGGCGCTGGTGACTACTCCCCAAATCACCAGCTCCAGTTCGTCCGACAGGATCAAATCGGGGTAATCCGGATTCTCGGCGCGCAATCGCCAGTGTTCTTGTTCGAAAACCAGACGTTTAACCGTCAGTTCGCCGTTCAACGCGCAGATCACAATCTTACCCGACACCGGTTCCACGGAGCGGTCCACCACCAGAATGTCATTGGGATGAATGCCGGCACCGAGCATCGAGTCGCCTTGAGCCCGCACAAAGAAGGTCGCCGCCGGTTTTTGGATCAGCAACTCGTTCAGATCGAGGGTTTTATCGACGTAATCGGCCGCCGGAGACGGGAAGCCCGCCGATACCTTGCCGGCGAACAGCGGCAAGCGTAGTGCCGACAACCATCGCTTGGGTCGAAAGAATCCCAACGGAGCCGCCGAGACTGGATCAGCGGCGATAGCGGGCTTGAATGGAACAGACGGATGGGACATCATGGCAAGTTGACGGAGACCAGGGGCGGATAGTCTACTGCGAAAAAACCTTCCACTTGCACACCCAAGGTCATGTGAGTTGCGCGGCTTGTGTGTTACGTGCTGCACACTAATTGAACCAACTTGCACATAAGAATCTGGAGAAATCAGCCACTTAAAGCTGTACGTAACGGCGGCAAAATATTGCCGCTTATTATTGGTGCTAGCTTCGAGTAGCGGCAAGCCGATACCGAAAAGGCCATCAGAACGCCATAAAACTGTCAAAATTCGCTGGCACAAATTATGCTTACAATTTAAAAACTGATTTTGAATGTTTGAATTACCGTTTAATAAGGAGATAGAGCATGTTTGTAAATACGACATCGAATACGCACCCGACTTACGGCACCTCATCCGTTGCCCGCAATTATCAATCTAACTCAGCCAACAATATCATCGCTGGTAATACTGCGAGTAGCGGTGATAGCGTACAAATAAGTGGCTCCGCATATAAGGCTTTAAACGACTCAAATGCCACAACATCAGATGGCGTTAAGCTCATCTTTGATCGAGTAAATAGTGACCCAGAATTTGCAAAGGAGATGGCTAACGTATATACATACTCTAGAGATTTTGAGCTTGTAGATTTAAATGATTTGCCTAGCCTAAGTGACACATCGGCCATGTCCGCATATGCTCAACACGTCAAGAGCTTTGAAAATGAAGCAGATAAAATTAGGGGCCAGCGAATTCAGATTTATACTGAAATGAAAGGCAGTGGAGCTAGTGACGCGGATATATTTAACAAGATTATGCAGTTTAATAAAAATTTGCCGGAAGATTACCAATTAAAAACGGGCCTTGATAAATATAGCCAATATTTAAAATTTACATGATGATTCTAAAAACCGCCTTTATATTTAAAAATATAAAGGCGGCTATATCATACTTAATATTCGTAGTTCACAATGACCTGATCGACTTGACCATAAGCAGGCGGAGATACCGAGCCAGAACCTGCGACTCCGAACGCATAAATCATTTTTTTGTTCGCAAGACGTCCATTGAAGCTTGAAGTAGAGCCACTTCCAGTACTGGTTACATTTATCAAGCACTTGTTGTATCGTGGCACAGGTAGACTATCAAGCCGGTCGGATAGCGGGATAGCCCCCAAGACCAAACCACGGATGTAATGGTAGCTGTAGCAGGAATACTACCAACTGGATTCAGTTGAAGATAGTAATAGATCCCTTTGCTATATAGCGTCGGACCTCCGGCGCTATTTGCCCAAGCGCCACCGGTGGCAAGTGGGACAATACCTAAACTTTCAACAGGGTCAGATGGTGCTCCCATTGGAGCTGACATAATTTCTGATGCCGGTATAAGCTGAACGGTGGCCGCCACAGACCCTGTCTGAGCCACTACAGGCTGCATCAGTGCCATTAAGCCTAAACTGAGAAGAATTTTCCTGCCAATTGATTTTGTAAGCATACCATTACACTCCTAAAAAATAACTCCAAAATGTACTTCAGTTTGCGGGCAACGAGCTTAGCCCGCGACGGAGTATAGTTTACGACCTAACATCTGAACTGCGTCATATCGTCACAGGCGCAGTCCAACCGTTAGTCGGTCATCGCCCACTCTGAATTTCCTTCTCCAACGCCTTCCAAAGCCAATCCTCACCATAGGAGCTTTTGGTTTCTTGGCACAGATGTATCCAACCCCATTGCCATTTCATGAAATCCGATTGCCAGGTTTTCCATTGTTGTTCGGTCGGTGGTCCGTATTGCCAATTGGGTGCGAGTACTACACCCAAGCCAAGCGGCACGTCAAACCCGTATTGGCCTTGCAACAATAGGTACATAGCTCGGCGACGATTGGCCCACGAGGCGAAAGGTTTTAATGCCGGCACTTGATAGAGGGCGGTATTCAGCAATTCGATAGCCCAAAGGTAATGAACGGAGTTGACCAAGAACCGCCTATCTCCCCAATCGGTTTGGCAAAAGATTTGCGCCACAAACACCACATACAATTCTTCTCCAATCCGGCGTGATAGGAAACTCCTCCCCATCATCAGTAACATTCGGTAAATGTCTTGGGCTAGCTGGCGGTTGTGGACATGATCGTCCTGTTGCTTGGACTCACGCCAATACAGCACTAAGGCCGACAACGTATCGAGGCTCGCCAATTTGAGCAACCGGCGACTTACTGACGACGAGTAAGGTTGGCGGCGCTTAGCGGCGCAAATACCGCCGTCTTTCGCGGATCGATACACAATCGCTTGCACCTGCGGCTCCAACTTTTCCAGCCAATGATCGATTTTCGGTAGCACCCGATTGCCCAGACGTAGCACTTCCCAGAGCGGATGATTGATGTCTCGGGCGGAGCCCGGTGCCTTGGCATCCACCAAGGCAATCAACGCGGCGCCGGGCTTGTGTTTACCGGCTTGGTATTTACTCCACTTGTTTTTTGCAGGTAACGGTATGCCATCCTTGGTCTTATCCTGGGGCTCGAAGTGCTTTTCCAGTTGGTAGGCGGTGGCTAATTGGGCTTTCTGCTGAAGACCGATATACCAATACTGCGTTCTCAGACGGTTGATCAAACGACGATTGTAGGGATTATCGGCAATTGGTTGAAGTATCGCTTTTTTCGCGTCGTCGAGGCGAAAATTGATACATGATTGTTTTAATTGACTTATTGTTGCCATTTTAGGGTAAAAGTTTGCTCAATCTCTCCTGTTTCGCGGATAGCGTACATCAGTTACCCTATGGCACATCAAAAATTGCTACCGAACGTGACATGACACAACCCGAGCCAATCGAGCCTTTAGTACAGGAATTGCAGGACACATTGACTCGTCTGTACGGCCCGCTGTTGGCGAGTCGAGACCTGTGGAAGCTGTTGGGATTTACCAACCCGGCGGCATACCGCCAAGCCAGGTTACGGCAGCGGATACCGGTGGTGGAGTTTGAAATTGAAGGCCGGCGCGGCCGTTTTGCGTTGACGCAGGATGTCGCCCGTTGGCTGGCCGAGCAGCGCTTATCGATCCCGCAAACAAATAAAGACCTGGAGACATCAAATGACGTAACTGACTAGTCGCATTAAATTCGCAGACTTAGAACGAAAAAAGCCCAAGGCGGCAACCTCGGGCTTTTCAAGAAACCGTCAAGAAATTCAACCACTCATGACGATTTCATTGTCGATCTAATCCAGGCCGGCGTCAAGTCGGCTGTCTGTTCCTATGCCTTTTTTTAAATACATCGCGACGGGCGAAGGATTTCGTGCGCCCCGTCGCTAGGAAAGACAATGAAAATATCCATAACCACTTTACGCCAAGTGATTCGGCTCTTGGCGGACCCAGACCTCTCGTTGCGAACCATTGGGCGCACCTGCCACATTGCTCCCAATACCGCTAAAGCGGTTCACGCCCAATTGGTCAACAAACAATTGAGTTGGGCGGATCTCCAGGCCCTGGATGATGGCAAACTTTACCAAACGCTGTTCGGCGATAAAAAGCCAGGCGATTCTCGAAAACCTGTACCGGACTGGATTCAGGTACATTCCGAATTATACAAACGGGATATGACCTTGCAATTGCTTTGGGAGGAATATCGTCAACGCAATACCGATGGATTGTCTTATGAGCAATATTGCCGCCGTTACCGAACCTGGAAACGCAGTTGCAAGATCAGTCTGCGGCAAATCTATTTTCCAGGCGAATATATTTTCGTCGACTTTTGCGGACGTACCATGCCGATTCGTGACGCCACAACCGGGGACATTTGGTTCGCCCAGGTATTTGTTGGGGCACTGGGCGCTTCCGGATATTTGTTCGCCACAGCCATCGCGTCTCAGAAAATCGCCGACTGGCTTAAGGCTCACGCCTTGATGTTGGAACACATCGGCGGTGTTCCGCGTTACATCGTACCGGACAATCTAAAATCTGCCGTGCTGAAGAACAATAAGCAGGGATTATTGCTGAATTCGGCGTACCAGGAATTTGCCGAACATTACGATTTCATCATAAGACCGGCTAGACCGCGCAAACCTAAGGATAAATCACTGGGCGAAATCGGCGTGCAAATCGTGCAGCGTTGGGTGTTGGCCCGGTTGCGCGATCAAGTGTTCTTCAGTCTGGACGACTTGAATACTACGATTCGTTACTGGATGGAAAAGCTCAACGAACGTACCACCCGGACGTATCCGAATAGCCGTTTTCAGCGCTTTTTCGATTTGGATGCGCCGGTCTTACAAGGGCTACGCCATGATCCTTATCCTTACAGTCAATGGCGCTATCAGGTCAGAGTGGACGAAAGCTATCACGTTGAATACGAGCAACACCACTATTCGGTGTTGTATACCTATGCTCACCAACAGGTTGATATTCGAGCCAACGACGAGTTTCTCCATGTCTACTACCAACGCCGATTAATTGCATCGCACACACGAAAACTCGGTCCCGGTCGAACCACCTTGGATGAGCATATGCCGCCCAACCACCGATTGTTTCGCGAAGGGACGCTGGAAGGATTGCAGACCTGGGCGCAATCGGTCGGCCCGTCCACCGTGACGTTTTTACAACGCAGTCTTGAAGACAAACGCCACTTTGCCAGCCGTCTGAAAGCCGCCCAATTACTACGCCGAGACGCCCAGAAAGAAAACTGGCAGGGGCGCATTGAGTCGGCATGTACGCATGCGCTATTGCTGAACTGCGTGGGTTTTGATCGGTTAAGAGGCATTATTCGCACCCATGCCGACAATCGCTTGTCCACAGTGGCGACCGTAAAGGTGATTGAACACGAGAACTTACGTGGTGCCGATTATTTCACCACCACACCGGAGGCACCATAATGATCATCGCAGGAACCATACCCCATAAACTCGCTCAACTCGGTCTGCACGGCATGGCGGCGGCCTTGGAACAACAGCAGTCCGAACCGAAATACATCGCCATGCCGTTTGAGCAACGTCTGGGGTTGTTGATCGAGCGGGAGCTGTTGAGTAAAGATGCCCGTAAGATCGAACGACTACTAAAAAGCGCCAAACTCCGTTATCCGCAGGCGGTACTTGAAGACATCGATTACCGGAATCAACGTAGCCTGGACCCCTTGCAAATCCAGACATTGGCGACGGGTGAATGGATGCGGCAAAAGCAAAACCTGATTCTGACCGGTACGACCGGCACCGGCAAAAGTTGGATCGCCTGTGCCTTTGGTCAACAAGCTTGCCGACGAGGGTTAGGTGTAGTTTCTTGATTTCATAACCGGCTTTTCTTGCACTTATCCGGCATTTTCATCTCAAATTAACTGACTCTATAAAATCACTTTTTCTCACATTAATTGCACAGGGCGGTTTTCTTTCTCGCATTAAATGATTTTATCGAGTTGGATTTCTCGCTTTATTTGACTCTATCCTACGCCCATAAACGATAAATTGAAGGCGCGAGCTTTATAAAATCCCCAGCTTATGGATTTCCTTGTTAAAATCCTCAGCCCGTGCTGCTGGCAATTGTCCGTTGAAATACGCCTTGATTTCGCCCCGCCTGGCATTCAGATGTTCGCACAAAGCCGTAGTGTTATACCCATGCCGGGCCAGTTTGGGTTCCAGCGTGTTTAAGTCGGGCGATAATACGGTTTCGACAATCTCCTCATTGATGTATTACCACCACCATACTACCGGCTCAACCCTTCTTACAGACCTCGTTGCTTCCTGGGTTTAATGTCCAGCATCCGCTCCGGCGGAAGCGGCCGAGACTTTTTTGACCAAAGGCATAAACAGCAGGGCCAAAAAAAACGTCAGGCTCAAGGTATGAAACAGGGTATTGAGGGTCAGCACCTCGGCCTCGCGCATCACCAGGCCGTAGAGTTCCTTGAGCGCGGCCAGCTCGCCATCCGGCAAAGCGGAGCGCGCGAGGCGTTCCTGCAAGCCGGCCAGCAAGGATTGCGCCTCGGGAGAACCGGGCGTGACCGCCTCGCGCAACACGGCGTAATGCTGCTTGTTCAGCTGGATCATCAGCGTGTTGCTGACCGCCAGGCCGATGGCACCGCCCAGATTGCGCATCAGGTTGTAAAGGCCGCTGGCGTTTTTCACTTCGTCCGGAGGCAGGGTGCCCAAGGCCAGCGAATTGATTGGGAGAAAAGCGAACATTAGCGCGAAGCCCCGAAGCGCCTGCGGCCAGAAGAACTCCCAATAGCCGGCCTCATGGGTGAGATTGCCGTTCATCCACGCCCCCAGGCCATAGAGAAACAGCCCCAGGGCCAGCATCAGGCGCGAGTCCAGGACTTTGGCGAGGGGGCCGGCCACGAAGGCCGAGAGAAACTGAAACATCCCGGTTACCATGACGTACTGGCCGATCTGCAGGCTGTTCAGGCCCTTGACGCTGGCGAGGTAGACGGGCATCAGGTAGATGATGGTATAAAGCCCGATGCCAAGCACGAAACTGAACAGACAACCGACCGCGAAATTACGGTTACGGAAGGCCCACAGGTCGACGATCGGGTGCTCGATGGTCAGTTCTCGGTAGAACATGGCGATGCCGGCCACGGCGGCGAGAAGGCTGAAGAACACGATCTCACGGCTTTCGAACCATTCCTCCCGCACCCCTTCCTCCAGCACGAACTGCAGACTGCCGAGAAAGACGACGATGTAGAGGATGCCACGGAAATCGATCTGCTTGAGCAAACCCCAGTCGGGTTCGTCCACCCGCACGAACAGCCAGGTCGAGAGACAAACCAGCAGTCCCGGCACGACATTGATGAGAAACAAGAGCTTCCATGAGACCGCTTCGGTCAGATAGCCGCCAAGCACGGGGCCTGCCGTGGGGGCGACGGTCACCACCAGGCCGACGACGATGACCATGGCCGGCTGCAGGCGCGGCGGAAACAGGGTGTAGATAACCGCGAACACGGTAGGGATCATGGCGCCGCCGAACACGCCCTGGAGCGCGCGGAACACCACCATGGACGGCAGATTCCAGGACAGCGCGACCAAGAGGCTCATCAGCGTAAAGCCGCCGCAGGACAGCACGAACAGGTATCGCGTCGAAAGCGCGCGGGACAGCCAGCCGGATAACGGAATGATGACTACTTCCGCCACGAGGTAAGCCGTCTGCACCCAGGTAATTTCGTCGCGGGTGGCCGACAAGCCGGCCTGAATCTGTTCCAGCGAGCTAGCCACAATCTGGATGTCCAAAATCGCCATGAAAATGCCGAATACCATGCCGATGAAGCCCAGCCATTGTTCTGGGCTGAGCGGCTTGTTCATCGTTACCGGCTTACCGTCGGCCGTGGTTACCGATGTGGAAATCTGATTGGTCGGCATCTCAACGCACCCTTACCTTGGCCAAAGCCGACATGCCAGGCTTCAAGCCGTTCAGGTTCGCGTCGGAGTGGAACGCGATTTTCACCGGTATGCGCCGCACGATCTTGGTGAAATTGCCGGTGGCGTTTTCCGGCGGCAGCAGGCTGAATTCGGCGCCTGACGCCGGCGCAAAGCTATCGACTTTTCCCTCGAATACCTGGTCTGGGTAAGCGTCGACACGGATGTCCACCGTCTGGCCGTGCTTCATGCGTTCGATTTGCGTCTCCTTGAAATTCGCTTCCACGAACAAGCCATCGTCCGGGATCAAATGCGCCAACGCGCTACCCGGCTTGACCAACTGTCCGACTTGCACGCTAAGATGGCCGATCGTGCCGGCGATCGGCGCCGTAATCCGGGTATTGGCCAAATCGATACGGGCCAGATCCAACGCCGCTTCGGCGACTTGCAAGCGGGCGCGAGCTTCGTTGATCTGCGCTTCGATGGACGCCAACTGGCTGACAGCTTCCTGACGCGCGGAACGGTATTTTTCCCGTTGCGCCGTCGCTTGCTTGTGGCCGGCCTCGGCCGCATCGCGGGTTTGCGCCGAAATGGCGCCGTCTTCCGCCAAGTGTTCAAAGCGTTTCAAATCCTTTGCCGCCCGTTCCAGGTCGGCTTCCGTTGCGGCGATATTAGCCTCTTCCTGACGGATTTTGGCACTCTGCGTGGTTTTGTCGGTTTCCAGGGTCTGGATGCGCGCCTTTTCCACGTTTACTTGCGCCTCGGCCTGATCGACGCGGGCCTTGAAATCGTGATCGTCGATGACGACCAGCAGATCGCCCGGCCTGACCTTCTGATTGTCGGTGAACAGCACTTCCTTGACATAGCCGGTTTCCTTCGGGCTGATCAAGGTGATGTGCGCCTTGAGATAAGTATTGTCGGTGCTTTCGTAAGGATGGATGGCTTGATGCCAATACATAAAGCCAGCGGCCGCCACGCTTGCCAGCACAATAAGAATCAACACGGATTTCGGAAGTTTGGAATGGATCATAGTCTTGGTTGAAATACTGAACAGTGTAGTTTAGTATAATGCCATCATCGATTCCGTTTCAAGGCCGTTCACTGTTTCCGTAAACTTATGAATACACCTCCCAATCCAAAACGCCAGGCCATTCTGGCCGCAGCCAAGCGGCTTTTCGTGGCTCAAGGCTACAGCGCAGTCAGTATGGACGCCATTGCCGAGGCGGCGCCGGTGTCCAAGCCGACGCTCTACAATCATTTCCAAGGTAAACAGGAGTTGTTCGCCGCGGTGATCGAGTGCCAGTGTCAGGCGTTTTTCGATACGCTGAGCAGTGCTCGGATGATACCGGGCGCCACTGAAGCGGCGCTACGGCAGATCGCGATGTCGTTCGCGGACCTGATTTATTCGACGGAGTCACTGGGCTTGTTGCGTTTGATCATTGCCGAACACCCAAGCTTTCCGGAATTGAGTCAACAGGTGCATCGCAGAGGCATACAACCGGTGTTCGACCGTCTGACGCGCTTTCTCGTCGGGCTTCACGAAGATGACGAATCCATTCAGATTCCGGATCAAGAGCGCGCCGCCAAACTGCTGCTGGGCATGATACAAGGCAATGACCACATGCGTTGCCTGATGGGACTGCGTTCGCCGCCTGATGCAAATGAAAAAAAAATTATCGTCGACAGCGCCGTCAACCTGTTTCTGCGCGGACATCGGCGTAGCGGACCAAAGGTGGAACTATGACGAGACGTTATTTACCCGGTTTGCTGATGGTCGGTTTGACCGCCTGTACGGTTGGCCCGGATTACCGGCCGGTTGCCCCTCCCGCGCCGGCGCGTTGGCAGGCCGCCCCGGTTGACACGGCCGGCTTGACGCCCATGGACGCCGAAGCCTTGAAAAGCTGGTGGAAACACTTCGGCGACGCCGAACTCGACCGGCTGATGGAAAAGGCGCTGTCAGGCAATCTGGACGTCAAAATAGCCTTGACCCGCATCGATCAGGCCCGCGCCGAGCGGCGTATCGTGCGCTCGGCGCTATTGCCATCCGTGAATGCCTCAGCCGGCGCGCGGCGCGAAGAAAATCCCTTCCCCGGCTTCGCCCCCGGCATTCGCTTCAATCTGTTCGAGCTGGGTTTCGATGCATTATGGGAAATCGATCTATTCGGCGGCCAACGGCGCAAGCTGGAAGCAGCCAGTGCCGATCTGGAAGCCGCCAGCGAACAGCATGCTGAAGCGCTGGTCACGTTGACGGCCGATTTGGCGCGCGACTACGCCGAATACCGGGGGCTGCAAAATCAACTCAAAATCACCCGGGCCAATCTGGACGCCCAGCGGCGCACGCTGCAACTGACGGAAAAACTGTTTGCCGAAGGCGTCGGCACCCGCCACGACGTGGTGCGGGCGCGGGCGCAAACCGAGGCCACCGAGGCGCGGATTCCGGCCTTGGAAAGCGAACTGAACGCGGCATTGCATCGATTGGAAGTCCTGACTGCTCAGCAGCCCGGCGCCCTGGCTGTCGAGCTGGGCGAGACCGCCGCGATTCCTGTGGCGCCTGGCCGGGAACTTTTAATCTCCCCGGCGGAAACGCTCGCTCGCCGTCCGGACCTGCGCGCCGCCGAGCGCCGGCTCGCCGCCGCCACTGCCATGCAGGGCGCGGCCACCGCCGAGTTGTTTCCGAAAATCTCGATCGCCGCCTTCCTGGGGCTGCGCAACACCGACATCGAAAAATTGTTCCGCTCGGCGGCCTTCTCCTGGAGTACCGGTGCCACGCTGTTGCAACCCTTGCTCAATTTCGGCCGCATTCAAGCCGGTATCGACCTGACCGAGGCGCAACAACGGGAAGCCTACCTGGCTTATGAAAAAGCGGTGTTGGAAGCCTTGCGTGAAACCGAAACCGCCTTGACTCGGTATCTGAAGGAAGAAGTGCGCCGGCAGAGCCTGGACCGCTCGGCGGCCGACTTGCGCGAGTCGGTGCGTCTGGCGCAATTGCGCTACCAGGAAGGCGTATCGTCATTTCTGGATGTACTCGACGCTCAGCGCGCCTTGTTCGCCGCCGAAACCGAGCTGACTCAATCCGAGACCACGGTGTCCACCAACCTGATTGCCGTGTATAAATCCCTGGGTGGAGGCGGCGCGGACCAAACATTGGCCCTGGCTGGCAAAACCGATGCCGAAACAACCCATCGGCCCGAACCCTACCGCCACGACACGGATTGGATCGAGCGCATGTTGAACGCGGTCGGCATCGACCCCGGGCGCAATCATGATGTGGCTGCGGAATGACGATGAATCTGCGTCAATTTATTTGGGAGACCGCCTTATTACCGGATGCCAAAAAACTCGAATACCTGCCTTTTTTCTGGCTGATGCGGATCAAAGTACTCGCGTTATCACCGGACTGGCGTTTTATGAGAATACGTTTGCCGCAGAGTTGGATTGCAACCAATCCGGGCGGTGGTTTGTTTGGCGGTTTTCAGGCCTGTCTGGCCGATCCTGTTGCGGCCATGGCGTGTCAGAAACGATTTCCCGACTACCGAAGCTTGACAAGCTCGTTGCAACTTGACTTCATACGCCCTGGATTGACGGATTTGGAACTGGTTTTTGACTTTCCACCGGAAACGGAACAACAAATTCGCGGCGATCTGGCCAGAAAAGGCCGAAGTACACCGGTATTCGAGTACGGATTTTACCAAACGGATGGTCGTATATGTACGCGAGTCAAGGCGGAAATCGCGATTCGCCCCAACGGTAAACAGTAAACCATGGGGATGCCGCACGAGGTTTTAAGCATTCGGCGCAAGCCTAGGCGTTTCCATCAACAGAGCATTGGGAACACACACTATGTCGAATAAAAAGCTATGGCCATGGCTCGCTGCCGCGACATTGATACTGGCCCTTGGATGGGCCATCCGTTCAGGGTGGTTTGCCGGTCGGGACAATGGCCTCCTGACCGCCAATGGCCGCATCGAGGGGCGCATTACCACGGTGACGCCGGAAGCTTTTGGCCGGGTGGACAAACTCGACAAGGACGAAGGTCAGACGGCGGCGCTGGGCGAAGTACTGCTGGTACTGGACGACCCGGCGCTACGCGAGCGCATTCGGAGTCATGCGGCCCGCCGCGACGCCCTCGCCGAACAACTGCGTGCGGTGGAGGTGCAACTGGAACTGCTGCGCCGGCAAGTACCGCTGGAAATCGCCCAAGCGCTGGCCGCCGTGACCGAAGCCCGCGCCCAGGTGGAGCGGACGGTGGCTCGCGCCGAACAAGCCCGGCGCGACGCCGAACGTTACGCCAATCTGGCGGCGGCCGACGCCGCCTCGCGACTGCAGGCGGAAAACATGCGGCTTTCCGTGGTGGTGGAAGACAAGGCCCTGGTGGCGGCGCGTGAGACTCAGGCGCGGGCGGAAAAACAACTGGCCCTGGCCAAACTGGGCGAGCAACGCATCGCCGTTCAGTCCGCCGAGCGCGACGCCATGGCCGCCCAGTTGAAACAGGCCGTAGCGCAGCTGGCCGAACAGCAAGGCATCTTCGAGCGGTTTTCGCTCAGGAGTCCGCTGGCTGGCACGATACTGACCCGCACCGTCGAACTGGGTGAATGGGTCAATGTCGGCATGCCGCTGTTCACTCTGGTGGACCTGAATCAACTTTACCTCAAGGTCTATATCCCGGAACCCCAGATCGGTAAGGTGGCCTTGGGCCAGGAGGCGCAAATCTATGTAGACGCCTACCCCGACCGGGCGTTTTCGGCCCGGGTCAGCAAAGTGGCGCAACAGGCGGAGTTCACCCCCAAGAACGTCGAGACCAAGGAGGAACGGGTCAAACTGGTGTTCGCAGTCGAGCTGAGGCTGAAAGAAAATCCTGGCGGCATACTCAAACCCGGTATGCCCGCCGATGGCGTGATCCGTTGGCGGGAAGGCGCGCCTTGGGTGAGGCCGTGACGTGAACGCATCGGCTATCATCGATGTCGACAGCCTGAGCAAGCGTTACGGCCGCAAGGGGCCACTGGCGGTGGATGGCGTGTCTTTCTCGGTGCGCCGAGGCCAGGTGTTTGGTCTGATCGGCCCGGACGGGGCCGGCAAAACCAGCGTGATCCAGGTGTTGGCGGGGGTGCTTTCCGCCGATGGCGGCGATGCCAGGGTGGAAGGCATATCCGCCATCGGCGATCCCGAAGCGGTCAAATCCCGTCTCGGTTACATGCCCCAGGGCCTAGGCCAGAATCTCTACGATACCTTGACGGTGGCGGAAAATATCGAATTCTTCCGCGACCTCCGACTGATTCCGGAAGGACAGTTCTGGGAAAATCGCGACCGCCTGCTGGCCATGACTCGTCTCGCGCCTTTTCTGGATCGTCCCGCCGGCAAGCTTTCCGGCGGCATGCGCCAGAAACTGGCCCTGATCTGTACCCTACTGCACCTGCCCGACGTGCTGCTGCTGGATGAGCCGACCACCGGCGTCGATCCCTTGTCGCGGCGGGACTTTTGGACCATCATCCACGAACTGGTCGCCGAACGCGGCGTCACGGTGCTGTTGACCACCTCCTATATGGACGAGGCGGAGCGCTGCCACGATGTGGCGATGATGCACCGGGGGCGCATCATCGCCGCCGGCACGCCGGATGAACTGGCGCGCAGCCTGCCCGGTACGTTGGTTGCCGTTTCCGGCGCACCGGTGAAGGCAATCCGCGCCGCCTTGGCGGACTGGAATGGCTCGGCCTCGGTCGCTTTGTTCGGCGCGGAAGTGCATGTACTGCTGACGGTCGAAACAGCCGATTTGCATGCGCAACTCGCCCGCCAGGGTTTGCAGGGCGTGTCGGTTCGCCTCATCACCGGTAACTTGGAGGATGTATTCGTTCATCGTGTCACCCAACGGGAGTCGGCGCAAAGCGAAGCCCTTGAACTGGCCGTGGCCCCGCTTCGTCCCGCCGACGGAGCGAGCAAGCACGCGATCGAGACCCGCAGTTTGACTTGCCGCTTCGGCGATTTCACCGCAGTCAACCGGGTGAATCTCGCCATCAGTACCGGCGAAATCTTCGGTCTCCTGGGACCCAATGGCGCGGGCAAGACCACCTTGATCAAGATGCTGTGCGGCCTGCAAAAGCCCGGCGCGGGCCAGGGCCGCGTGGCCGGTCTCGACGTGGATAAACAGCGCTTCGCATTGCGCGAGCACATCGGCTACATGTCGCAGCGCTTTTCCCTGTACCGGGATTTGACCGTGGCCGCCAACCTGGTGCTGTATGCCGGCCTCTACGGCCTGACAACGGCGCAACGGCGACCGCGCATCGATAGCCTGTTGGCTAGCCTGGGACTCGGCGAATACGCCAGTCGTCTGACTGACTCGTTGCCCATGGGCTTGCGCCAACGCCTTGGTTTGGCCTGCGCGCTGTTGCACGAACCGCCGGTGGTATTCCTCGACGAACCCACCTCCGGCGTCGATCCGGTCGCCCGCCGCCAGTTCTGGGACATCGTGCATCTTTTGGCCGAGCAAAGCGGTGTCACGGTGCTAGTGTCCACCCATTATATGGACGAGGCCGAGCATTGCCATCGGCTGGGCCTGATGCAAGCTGGCCAGTTGATCGCCTTGGGTACGCCGTCCGAATTGAAGCAAACGGCGAAAACCCGCGCCGGCACCTTAC
Source organism: Methylomonas sp. MS20 (assembly GCF_050275925.1). NCBI lineage: Bacteria > Pseudomonadati > Pseudomonadota > Gammaproteobacteria > Methylococcales > Methylococcaceae > Methylomonas > Methylomonas sp. MS20. The sequence continues at coordinate 142,461 of NZ_CP189963.1, read as the reverse complement.
TGGCGGTGCAAACCGGCGAGTTCGCCCCGGCCTTTAAGTTGCTGCACGCCATTTTTCCCAAGGCCATGCTGTACGGCCGACGCATTCAATGGCAAAGCCTTACCCCCGAGGCGGATCGAGATCAGGCATCCACAGCCCTCAATCGTGCCGGAATATCGGCGGAAATCGCGGTTCAAGGCTTGTCGATGGAGGAAACCTTCGCCAGCTTTCTGGAGAGTACTGGAGTGAGAGATGTTTGAACGCACCCGCGCCATTTTACTGAAGGAAACCCGGGAACTGCTGCGCGATCCGGTGTATCTCGGTCTGGCCTTCATCGTCCCGATTGCCTTGATGTTGCTGTTCGGCTATGGGATGTCCGCCGACGTCACGCATATGCCCATTCTGTTCGTGGATCACGACCGCTCCTTTTTCAGCCGCGACTACATGGACGGCTACACCCATTCCGACTACTTCGACCTGGTGGGCGTGACCAACGATACCGGCGAAGTGGAACATTGGCTGCGTTCCGGCAAGGCGCGTGTCATCGTCGACATCCCGCCGGATTTTTCCCGCAAGATCACCGGGGGAGAACCGGTTTCCCTGGGCGTCACCGTGGACGGCTCCTTCGCCGAAAGAGCGGAGGTGATGGTGGGCTATGTCTCCGCGATCAACGGCCTTTACAACCAGCGCCTCTTCGAGCGGGCCATGAGCCGGAGTGGCCTGCCTCCGCCGCAGCCGGTGCAGATGGCGGTCTCGGTCTGGTATAACCCGGCGCTGGAAAGCAAGAACTTCATCGTGCCCGGCATGATGGTCATCATCCTGATGCTCTATCCGGCCATTTTGGGCGCGCTGCTGGTGGTGCGGGAGAAGGAGGCCGGGACCATCTTCAACTACTACGCCTCGCCCGCCCGGCGCTGGGAAATCATCGCCGGCAAGGCGCTGCCTTATGTTGGGGTGATCTTTCTCGATTACCTGATTCTGTTCGCCATGAGCATAGTGCTGTTCGGGGTGCGCTTCATCGGCAGTTTCTGGCTGCTTTCCGCCGGCGCCCTATTGTACTCGGCCTGCACCATCGGTATCGGTCTCTTGGTTTCGGTGCTGACGCGCACTCAGATCGCCGCCATGCTGGTCACTTTCCTCGCCACCGTGACGCCCTCCTTCAACTATTCCGGTTTCATGGCACCGGTGGCCAGCCAGGACCGGATCGGCCAGTTCGTGGCCTATCTGCTCCCCGCCACCCATTTCATGGACATGGTGCGCGGCGCCTATCTCAAAGGACTGGGTTTCGCCTTCTATTGGCCCAACCTCTTGGCGCTGACGGTCTACAGTGTGCTGTTGTACGGCCTCGCCTGGATGTTCCTGAACAAGCGGATCGGCTGACGATGGGACGATTCATCGCCATGCTGCGCAAGGAGTTCGCCCAGTTGCTGGGGGATATACCCATCTTGTTCATTCTGTTCTGGGCCTTCAGCGGCAATATTTACGTCATGGGCCATGCCATCACCTCGGAGCTTAGGAATTATCCCGTGGCGGTGCTCGATCTGGCGCGAAGCCCGGCCAGCCGGGAACTGGTTTCTCGGCTGCGTGCGCCCCATTTCAAGCTCGTCGGCTCTGTGAGCAGTGACGCGGAACTGGTCCATGCGCTGGATGCCGGCAAGGCCGGCGTGGGACTGGTCATCCCGCCCGATTTCGATCGCGCCATCGCCGAGGGAAAGGCCAGCTTCCAGGTGATTTCGGACGGCACCCTGTCGCGCACGGCGACGATCGCCGGCAGCCATCTCGCCCGCATCGCCCAGGACTTCAATCGGGACATCCTGCAAACCCGGGGTCTCATCGTTGCGGGAATTCCCCAGGTGGATGCGCGCCTGCGCGTGGCCTACAACCCCAATATTTCCAACCCATGGTTTTCCAGTCTGTTGGAAATGATGAACGTGATTACCATGGTGTCCATGCTGCTCACCGCCGCGGCCATGGTGCGGGAGAAAACCTACGGCACCCTGGAGCAGCTGTTGGTGAGCCCTTTGCGCCCGGCCGAGCTGTTCGCTGCGAAAATCATCCCCACCGTCGTCCTGGTGCTCGTGTTCTCCCTCATGGCCTTGTTCGGTGTAGTGCAAGGCGTGTTCGGCACGCCCATCCGCGGCAGTCTCCTCCTCTTCTACAGCGTCACCGTCTTGTATACGGCCTGCGTCGCCAGCTTGGGGCTCGTCATCGCCATGCTGGCCCGTAACATTGCCCAGGTCATGATGCTGCTCCTGCTCATCATGTACCCCATGCTGATGCTGTCGGGCGCCATCACCCCGCCGGAAAGCATGGCGCCCTGGGTGCAGTACCTAAGCCTTCTCTCGCCCCTGCGCTATTACTTCGATTTCAGCTACCAGGTCTTGTTCAAGGGCAACGGCCTGGCCTACGTCTGGCACGACATCTTCGGCATCGTCGTTCTCGGCGCACTCATGTTCGGCTTCGCGGTGCGGCGATTTAAGCGCCTCTTCGCCTAAAGCGGTCAGTGGAACCGATGCTGGATATCGGCTTCTGGTCAGTTGCTGATATTGGAGTGATGCATTACCCAATGATATGTGGCAGCAGTAGGCTGCAATCCTAACAAAGAAAATTCAAAACAGTTGAGTCCCGCCTTTTGGAACCATTTGATGCCGTTCCATGCCTGGCACGAAGGCGCTTTTGATGGCTGTTATACAAGGCGAGGATCGATCCCACTTGCGTGGTGCGGGCGGACAGTCACCCTCACGTCAACATCCTGATCGAGACGTTTAAGGATTGTCATCAGGCGGTCAATAGTGAAGCGGTTGAGCTTTACCTTGCGGATGCGCGAAAAGTCGGCGGCGGCAATGCCGGTTTGGTCTTCAGCGTTACGCACCGTCAGCGCACGGTCATCCAGGACACCGATTATTTCGGCGGCCAGCAATGCTTTCAGTTGTTCAACTTCCGCATTAGGGTGGCCGAAATCGGCAAAGACGTTTCCGCTACCCCGGACAATATCAAACGGTTCGTCATTCATCGCAGCACCTCCTTCAATCGTTTTAGGCGTTCATGCACAAGGTCAATTTCATATTTTGGCGTTTTAATGCCTTCCTTCGATTTTTTCTGGAAAGCATGGATCACCCATAAATCTTCGTCAATTTGGGGTCGTCTCAGAAAACGGAAAAAATCGTACGCTAAGCATGCGCGGAGGCTGGTATCCAGCGTTATAAGATCGGAATGGACACGCCGAGGTTTTTGGCCACGTCCTTGGGCAGAACTCCGCTGGGCAGCAGGGAGTTTCGATGCACTGAATTGACGCCTAAAAATCCGTCGTCATTTATGGCGTTATGATATTATCGGTCTGGATTGCTAGATCCTAGGCTCACGGAGGCAGTTATGATCGGCTCAATTAGTTCGTATTCCACAGCCCAGATAGGCAACGCGGCAGCATTCAAGGCGGCTTCGGCAACCGACCCGATTTCCGACGCTACGGAAAGTTCGGGCACATCGGGCACCCAAGGTGGCTCACAGACGATTTCCACACTGGCCCGACAACTGGCAGCGAGCGCCAGCCGTGCCGAAGAGCGGGATAAGACACTCACCCGTTCGGAATTGGCGGACAAGGCAAAAACCGCTTTGAGCCAGATACAGGGTGATGCTTACTTCGCCAACAAGGCCAAACACGACAGTGAAGTGCCTAAGACGAGCGACCCAGAATTATTGGCCAGAGCCAAGCAGGCGACGGAGTACGTTAATAGTGCGGCTAGAGGCGGAACCTCTGAGAAAAATCCATTTGCCGGTTTATCACGAGAGCAATTGGCGAACATCATTTATGACGATAGCGGGACTTATACAGTCAATGAACGAAGAGCGGCCTCCTATGAAGCCGATCGTCAAGAAGAAGAATGGCGTGTAAAGGTCACAACCCAAGCCATGGCCGAATACAACAGCACGGGAAAACTGACCAATTTCTTCAAATCCGTACTTGACCACTTCAAGGAACTGCCTGCCATCGAGCAGGCGCAATATCCCAAAGATTATGCCAGCGACCTACAGTCCAAGATCGATCTGGACTTTAACTACCGCACCCACCAGGCAGAAGGTAGAGGCAAAGACCCCATGAGCTTGATCGAGATGCTATTCGAGCAAAGCCCGCAACAAGCCAATGAACTCCACCAAAAATCAGAAAACACTACTAACTCACCAACCGTAAGGAGTAATCCATGAAATTGTTGCCGAAACTGCTCGCCGCCACCTCCATCTTCGCCGCCACAGCAGCAATTGCTGGGCCGCCCGGGCCGGTGCGCAGCATGGCCTGCCAGACCTACTCGCCGCATTTGGTCTAGTGCATACGCATGTGCCTCGTGACGCAACATTCCACGATATGTTAACGGCAAGGCCACATTGTCCAATGCGGTAAGGTGCGGCAACAAATTGAATGACTGGAAAACAAACCCGATCTCGCGATTGCGAATCGTAGCCAGTTCATCCACGCTTGCAGTAAGCATGTCCTGGCCGGCGAACTGGAATCGACCGGATAGCGGTCGATCAAGCAGCCCCAGAATATTAAGCAGCGTGCTCTTGCCCGACCCTGACGCACCGAGTAGGGCGCATGTTTTACCCCGCCAGAGAGTTAAGGAGATATTTCTTAAAATGGGAATTATTCGATCCCCAATACGGTAAGTCTGGCTGACGCCTTCCAGCGTCATCAGGGCTTGCGCTTGACATTCTGGTGAACTGTTCATTGGGGAATTCCAGGTCGTCTCGAAAAACAGATCACAACTGCATTACGCACGCATCGAGGCCGGAATCCAGCGGTACAGGGTCGGCACCGACACCCCCAGGTTTTTGGCTACATCCCGAGGCGGGATGCCGCTGGCCAGCAATTTCTTGGCCGACTCGATCTTGCTGTCGGTCATTTGGCGTTTGCGACCACCCTTGCGGCCAAGCTGGCGGGCAAGCTCCAGCCCGGCGCGGGTGCGCTCTACCGTCAATTCCCGTTCCATTTCAGCCAGGCTGGCCATGACATGGAAGAAAAACCGGCCGGATGGCGTGCCGGTGTCGATGGCATCGGTGAGACTTTTGAACTGGACACCTTGCCGGTGCAGTTCGCTAATCAGATCGACTAGGTTTTTGACGCTGCGGCCCAAGCGATCCAGCTTCCAGACAACGAGGGTGTCGCCCTCGCGCAGCATTTCCAGCGCTTTGGTGAGTCCGGGTCGCTCGGCTCGGCTACCGCTGATCTTGTCGTCGAAGACCTTCTTGCAGCCCGCTTTGGTCAAGGCTTCGAGTTGAAGATCAAGGTTCTGATCCTGAGTCGAGACCCGTGCATAGCCGATCAGCATGGCGCGCCCGGTGCAGGATCGCTTGGGGCGTCGTCGGCTGCGTCCCCGCGCACTGCGGGCAGTTGCTTCAGTAGCGCCGGCAATGCCGTTTGCACCGTCTCCCACACCACGTCGAGGTTGATGTCGAAATAGCCGTGGGCGATGCGGTTGCGCATGCCGCGCATGCTGCGCCATGGCACATCGGGGTGTGCCTGCGCGAACTCGGCGTAGCCGTCCATCACCTTCGTGGCCGCCTCGCCGATAATGATGAGACTCATGATGACGGCCTGCTGGGTGCGCCTGTCCTCAAGGAAATCGTTTTTATCCAGGCCCTCCACGAAATTGCACGCATCGGTGGTGGCCTGCTGCATGTGGTCGAGGTAGTCGGGCAGTCGGTTCTCGCTCATACCGGCTGTGCCTCCGCGAGCACCTTGGCCCGGAACTTCGGCGGCAGATCGGCAGGCGTTAATAAATCGACGTGGACGCCAAGCAGCGCTTCCAGCTCGTCTTGCAGGCCACCGAGATCAAACAGGGTCGCGCCGGGTAGCGCATCGACCAACAGATCAAGGTCGCTACCGTCCAGGTCGGTGCCGCGAAGCACCGATCCGAAGACGCGTGGGTTCGCCACCCGAAAGCGGCTTGCCGCTTCGCGCACTGCGCTTCGTTTCATCTCAAGCACAACGGACGGTCGCATGGAGCACCTTTTCTTATCGAAACTCGTTGAAATGATATGCGGATAAGAATAGAGTTTCAAGAACTATTTTCGAGAATTGCAACACCTTGATTTCCCGTGCCGCGCCGGTTGCCTTGGTGGGCTTGTCACAAACGAACGTTTTCAAGAAGAAGGAAACCGCATGCCCCGCCGTTCAATCCTCTCCGCTGCCGAGCGCGACAGCCTCTTGGGGTTGCCCGATACCCAAGACGAACTCATCCGGCAATACACGTTCAGCGAGCCAGACCTATCACTGATCCGCCAGCGGCGCGGTGATGCCAACCGCCTGGGTGTCGCAGTGCAGTTGTGCTTACTGCGCTTCCCCGGTCAGGGGCTACTGCCCGACGCTGCCGTGCCGATGCCCCTGCTGCAATGGATCGGACGGCAACTGCGGCTCGACCCGGCATGTTGGCCGCAGTATGCCGAGCGGGAGGAAACCCGGCGCGAACACCTGCTCGAACTGCGGGCGTACCTGAGCATGGAGCCGTTCGGCCTGACGCACTATCGGCAGGCTGTCCATTCCGCAACCGAGTTGGCCTTGCAAACCGACAAGGGCATCGTGCTGGCCAGCAGCATCCTCGACTCCCTGCGGCACCGACACATCATCTTGCCGACGCTGGACGTTGTCGAGCGCGTCTGCGCCGAGGCGATCACCCGCGCCAACCGGCATATCTACAACGCCTTGGCTGAGCCGCTGTCGGACGTGCATCGTCGCCGCCTCGACGATCTGCTCAAGCGCCGTGACAACGGCAAGACGACCTGGTTGGCTTGGCTGCGCCAGTCACCGGCCAAGCCGAATTCGCGGCACATGCTCGAACACATCGAACGCCTCAAAGCCTGGCAGGCGCTCGCCCTGCCTTCCGGCATCGAGCGGCTGATTCACCAGAACCGGCTGCTCAAGATCGCCCGCGAGGGCGGCCAGATGACACCGGCTGACCTGGCCAAGTTCGAAGCGCAGCGTCGATACGCCACCCTGGTGGCGCTCGCCATCGAGGGCACGGCCACCGTCACCGACGAAATCATTGACCTGCATGATCGTATCCTGGGCAAACTGTTCAACGCCGCCAAGAACAAGCATCAGCAGCAGTTCCAGGCGTCCGGCAAGGCGATCAACGCCAAGGTGCGGCTGTTCGGGCGTATCGGGCAGGCACTGATTGAGGCCAAGCAATTGGGCCGCGATCCGTTCGCCGCCATCGAGGCCGTCATGTCCTGGGACGCCTTCGCCGAAAGCGTCACCGAAGCGCAACGGCTCGCGCAACCCGAGGACTTCGATTTCCTGCACCGTATCGGCGAGAGCTACGCCACGCTGCGCCGCTACGCGCCTGAATTCCTCGCCGTGCTCAAGCTGCGTGCCGCGCCCGCAGCCAAGGACGTGCTCGACGCCATCGAAGTGCTGCGCGGCATGAACAGCGACAACGCCCGCAAGGTGCCCGCCGACGCGCCGACCGATTTCATCAAGCCGCGCTGGCAGAAGCTGGTCATGACCGACACGGGCATCGACCGGCGTTACTACGAACTGTGTGCGTTGTCGGAGATGAAGAACGCGCTGCGTTCCGGCGACATCTGGGTGCAGGGTTCGCGCCAGTTCAAGGACTTCGAGGACTATCTGGTGACACCCGCGAAATTCGCCAGCCTCAAGCAGGCCAGCGAATTGCCGCTGGCCGTGGCCACCGACTGCGACCAGTACCTGCATGAGCGGCTGACGCTGCTGGAAACGCAGCTCGCCACCATCAACCGCATGGCGCTGGCCAATGAGCTGCCGGACGCCATCATCACGGAGTCGGGCCTGAAGATCACGCCGCTCGATGCGGCAGTGCCCGATACCGCTCAAGCGTTGATTAACCAGACGGCCATAATCCTGCCGCACGTCAAGATCACCGAACTGCTGCTGGAGGTGGACGAATGGACGGGCTTCACCCGGCACTTCGCACACCTGAAATCGGGCGACCTGGCCAAGGACAAGAACCTGCTGCTGACCACGATCCTGGCCGACGCCATCAACTTGGGCCTGACCAAGATGGCGGAGTCCTGCCCCGGAACGACCTATGCCAAGCTGGCGTGGCTGCAAGCCTGGCATATCCGCGACGAAACCTACTCGACGGCGCTGGCCGAGCTGGTCAATGCGCAGTTCCGGCATCCCTTCGCCGAGCACTGGGGCGACGGCACCACGTCATCGTCGGATGGCCAGAACTTCCGCACCGGCAGCAAGGCCGAGAGCACCGGCCACATCAACCCCAAATACGGTAGCAGCCCAGGGCGGACGTTCTACACCCACATCTCCGACCAGTACGCGCCGTTCCACACCAAGGTCGTGAACGTCGGCGTGCGCGATTCGACCTACGTGCTCGACGGCCTGCTGTACCACGAATCCGACCTGCGCATCGAAGAGCATTACACCGACACGGCGGGTTTCACTGATCACGTCTTCGCCTTGATGCACCTCTTGGGCTTCCGCTTCGCGCCGCGCATCCGCGACCTGGGCGACACCAAGCTCTACATCCCGAAGGGCGATGCCGCCCACGACGGGCTGAAGCCGATGATCGGCGGCACGCTCAACATCAAGCACGTGCGCGCCCATTGGGACGAAATCCTGCGGCTGGCCACCTCGATCAAGCAGGGCACCGTCACGGCCTCCCTGATGCTGCGCAAACTCGGCAGTTACCCACGCCAGAACGGCCTGGCCGTCGCGCTGCGCGAGCTGGGCCGCATCGAGCGCACACTGTTCATTCTAGATTGGCTGCAAAGCGTCGAGCTGCGCCGCCGCGTCCATGCCGGGCTGAACAAGGGCGAGGCGCGCAACGCGCTGGCCCGCGCCGTGTTCTTCAACCGCCTGGGCGAAATCCGTGACCGCAGTTTTGAGCAGCAGCGCTACCGGGCCAGCGGCCTCAACCTGGTGACGGCCGCCATCGTGCTGTGGAACACGGTCTATCTGGAGCGTGCCGCGAATGCCCTGCGTGGTAACGGCCACGCTGTCGATGATGCGCTGTTGCAGTACTTGTCACCGCTGGGTTGGGAGCATATCAACCTGACCGGCGATTACCTTTGGCGCAGCAGCGCCAAGATCGGTGCGGGCAAGTTCAGGCCGCTACGACCGCTGCAACCGGCTTAGCGTACGATTTTTTCCGTTTTCTGAGACGGCCCCTATTCACAAACTCTGTGGCTTGCTTGGCTCTAGCTAACAAAACAGGGTCGCTAGTATTGGGAACTTCGTCGTCGTGCTTTTTCTTGTTAACTTGGTAAGAATCTCCCGATATTTGACTCAAGGCGGTCTTTGCCTTGTCAGCCAATTCCGAACGAGAGAGGGTATTGTCCCGTTCTTCGGCACGGCTGGCACTCGCGGCCAATTGTCGGGCCAGTGTGGAAATCGTCTGTGTGCCGCCTTGCATACCTGACGCCCCCTGATTTTCCAAGGCGTCAGAAACCCGCTCGGTCGCCGAAGCCGCTTTGAAAGCCGCCGCGCCGCCTGCCTGGGTTGTGGAATACGAGCCAATCGAGCCGATCATGATAATCCTTCCTCGTACTTGGAACCTGCATATCGAGCCCGGTTATGTGCGAAAAACGAGCTCGTCATAATTGGCAAGTTGGTCGAGGTAATGGTGGCAGTGCAGATCGCTCCGCCGCTACCCGTTGCGGTCTTGGTCCATTTCGGGATCTTGTAGCCACCGGGTTGCAGCGCGTTGACGAAGGTTGTGCCGAACACGCATTCCTTGGAGCCGATTTTATAGCGGACGTTTGCATAGTTGACGTCCGGGCTGATCAGGCTCGTCACGGCATAAGAGTTGGAACCCAACTTCGAAACAGTTGTAGCCGGTTTTGGGGAAGCGTTGGCATATGTACTGGATTCGTTGGTTGTAACGATCCTGTAGGTCGCATCTGTTGTTGTGTTGTTGTTTTTTAAGGTGACAGTTACTGGCGGGCCTGCAATCGCGGCTGTGGCGGCGAAAATGGAGGTGGCGGCGAGCAGTTTTTGCAACAATTTCATGGATTACTCCTTACAGTTGGTGAGTCAGTGGTGTTTTTCGGCTCTTGGGGCAATTCATTGGTTTGTTGTGGGCTTTGCTCGAATAGCATCTCGATCAAGCTCATGGGGTCTTTGTCTTTACCCTCTGCCTTGTGTGTACGGTAGTTAAAATCCAGATCAATCTTGGACTGTAGATCGCTGGCATAATCTTTTGGATATTGCGCTTGCTCGATTGCAGGCAGTTCCTTGAAATGGTCCAGCACGGAACTGAAGAAATTCGTCAGTTTCCCCGTGCTGTTGTATTCGGCCATGGCTTGGGCTGCCACTTTCTCTCGCCACGCTTCTTCCTGATCGTAAGACTCTCGCCAAGCAGCATGACGCTCATTCACCGTATACGTACCGCTCTCGTCGTAAATAATGTTTGACAACTGTTCTCGCGATAGGCCGGAAAATGGGTTTTTTATCGAGTGGCCGCCTCTAGATGCATCATTAACGAATGCCGTTGCCTGTTTGGCTCTAGACAGTAATTCCGGGTCACTGGTATTGGGAATCTCGCTGTCGTGCAGTGTTTTATTTGCATAGTATGAATCACCAACTACGTGATTCATAATGCTTTTCGCCTTGTCAGCTAATTCCGAGCGTGTGAGGGTCTTGTCTCGTTCTTCGGCACGGCTGGCGCTTGCGGCCAGCTGTCGGGCCAGCGTGGAAATCGTCTGTGTGCCGCCTTGCGTACCTGACGCGCCCTGATTTTCTGAAGCGTCAGAAACCCGCTCGGTCGCCGAAGCCGCTTTGAAAGCCGCCGCGCCGCCTGCCTGGGTTGTGGAATACGAACCAATCGAGCCGATCATGGCTACCCCCTTTTGTGAGCTTGGAGCCTGCACGCTCAAGCCAGTTTTAGCAAAATACCATAAATGACGAAGTGTTTCACAATCGCATCTCTGGTAGCCAGCCGCTCACTTAGCGTACGATTTTTTCCGAATTCTGAGACGACCCCAATTTGCACGGCATAAACAACGCGGAAAGCATCCCCACGGTGGCGCAGAACAATTTCCATAATACCGCTGTCGAAGCCCTTCAACGGTTTCACATTGTCGGCCTTACGCCCTTCCGCCGCGACAGTCAGTGCGCGGTTGGCTTCTAGCTGCACCGGCATGGGAAAATCTTCAAAATCCTTCCGGGCCGCCTTGATCCATGAAATCGGCCTTGTCTTTTCTGTCATACGCGCTCCTTGCTCCGATTATTGTAGTCAGATATGACAACATAATGCAAATTATCCATCAGGAAACTGAAAGCCGATAGCTGGTTTATTGGGTTGGTGTTTGCCAACTGCATTTGAATTTTTTGGGGGTTATGATGGCAATAAACATCATTAAAAACGAACGTTTTTGCTATCCGCTTTAGTTAAAGAAAAGCACTGTGTTTTCAATCCATTTTTGGTTATTATAAAACCTGTTTTTAGGGTTTTCATTACCTTTGATGATTTTATAGGCATTTTAGGCAAATTGATGGCACAAACGATCGGTTATTTACGGGTATCGACCGCAGACCAGGACTTGGAGAAAAACAAGGCAGATATTTTGGTGCTGGCCAATCACCACAATCTGGGTCAGGTCAAATTCACTGAAGAAAAAGCCTCCGGCAAAATCTCCTGGCGCAAACGCAAGATTGCCCAAGTCATCGAAGACCTTCAAACGGGAGATAATTTAGTGGTCAGCGAAATGTCCCGCTTGGGGCGAAGTATGTTGGAGTGCATGGAAATTTTGTCGATTGCGATGGAACGCGGTGTCCATGTCTATTCGGTGAAAGGCAATTGGCGGCTTGACCAAAGCATCCAAAGCAAGATCGTCGCAATGGCGTTTTCCATGGCTGCCGAAATTGAACGCGATTTGATCTCGCAGCGCACAACAGAAGCCTTGCGTGCCAAAAAAGCCGCCGGTATGACGTTAGGCCGCCCCAAAGGGCCGGGCAAGAGCAAGCTCGACCCGTTCCGCCCTGAAATTGAAGCTTTGCTTGCAAATGGCGCAACCCTATTTTTTATTGCCGGTCGATATGGCACCACTTCCGCCAATTTGCGCAACTGGATGAGCAAGCACGGCATCAGTCGGCCTAAACGGGACAGGGTTCGTGCCGCGTAAACGCCTCCCTTTTGAGGTACTGATAGCACTTCAAAACCAACTGGATGCGCTGTCCCCAAGGGATACCCAACGCAAAGACCTTGTTGAGGCAACCTGCGAAGCATTTGGGATTTCGGCATCCACTGTCCGGCGACAATTACGCACGCATCAACTGCCATATTTGACCCACCGCAGCGATTACAATACATCAAGAAGCCTGCCCGCGGTAGACATGCGCCGTTACTGCGAATTGATTGCGGCGCTGAAACTTCGGACGACCAGCAAAAAAGGACGGCGCTTATCGACCAAGGCTTGTATTGGAATCCTCGAAAAGTCGGGCATTGAAACGGCGGAGGGATTGGTTAAAGTCGAATCCGGCCTGCTCAAGCTCAGCACGGTCAGCCGTTATCTGAAACAATGGGGATACGACAACCGCACCCTGACCATAGAGCCACCCTGGACGCCCTTCCAGGCAACCTTTAGCAATGAGTGCTGGCAATTTGATTTCTCGCCGTCAGACTTGAAAAAGCCGGAATTTTTCGGCAAAACGCTAAAAGAGGGTTCGGAATATCTGGCTTTGGCCGGTGTTACCGATGACCGGAGCGGGGTTTGTTACCAGGAATACCATTTGGTAAAAGGCGAAGACGTGATAACCGCGCTATTGTTCCTGTTTAATGCGATGTCCGCCAAGAAGGACAAGAACAACCCATTCCAGGGCATCCCTTCGGTCATTTATATGGATGCCGGCCCGGTGTCTAAAAGCCGGGTGTTCTTGTGGGTTATGAAGCAACTGGGCATCGAAGTGCGGGTACATATGCCAAGGGGCAGCGATGGAAGGCGCACCACCTCACGATCCAAGGGCAAAGTGGAACGTTCTTTCCTGACCATCAAATCTTCCTTGGAAACCCTTTACCATCTCCAGCAGCCGGAAACGCTGGAAGAAGCTAATGCCTGGTTACACAGGTATTTAGAGGAATATAACGCGATGGATCACCGCTATGAAGACCATTCCCGTATGGCGGATTGGCTACAAAATCTGCCGTCGCAAGGGTTTAGGGAAATGTGTTCGTGGGATCGCTTCCGCACTTTCGCCCGTGAACCGGAACAGCGCAAGGCGGACAGCAACGCCTGCGTCGGTATTGACGGCATCCGCTATCAATTAAGCCATGACATGGCGGGGCAAGACATCACCTTGCTTTGGGGGATTTTTGATAACGAACTCTATGTTGAGTTCAATGACGAGAAACAAGGGCCTTTCTATCCTGAAGAGGGGCCGATCCCGTTCGGCAAGTTCCGGAAACACAAAAAGAGCTGCGTTGAGCTAAAAGCGGATCGGATCGGGGAATTGGCAAAAACGCTCAGCTTGCCACGTTCCGCATTGTCCGGCATTAACGGCAGCGACCAAGCCCTGTTGGCCCAAGCCAATATCGTCCAGATGGAAAAACCCAAATCGATGCCATTCGATGACAGCCCATTCCTGCAACCTACCATATTCAAAAACAAGTTGGATGCCAAGACTGCCATTGCAGATTATCTCGGCAAACCCTTGTCCCGGTTGACCGACCTGCAAATAGCCGCCATCAATACGATCCTCGATGAGACATTGGACAAGAAGACGGTGCTGGACAAAATTCGCGCGTATTTTACTTTAAGCTCGGCCGGGCATTCGGGAGGTGACTGATGTACGGTGAAATGATGCAATACTATGGCTTGGCCAAGGATTTGGATAAAGCCGACTACTTTGAGACTGAAGCCTTTAAAAGTGTTTTGCATAGCCTTGAAGCCGCCGTCATGTCAGGCGGCATCATTACCTTGACCGGCATCGTCGGCGTTGGCAAGACTCGGGTTATCCGGCATTTTCAGGATGGCTTAAAGAAAAACAACCAGGTGGTTGTCGCCAAGTCGTTGGCGACCGACAAGCGCCGCGTCAACATTAACACCTTATATGCCGCGCTATTCGCCGATTTGCCCACCCCAAAGGATTTTAAGGTGCCTACCCAAGCCGAGATCAGGGAAAGGAAACTCCAAGAACTGATCCGTAAAATCAACAAGCCTATCGCGTTCTTCATCGATGGCGCCCATGATCTCCATTGGCGCACCTTGATTGCGCTAAAACAATTGATTGAAACCATTGAGGATGCCAAAGGCATCTTGACCATTATCATGGTCGGCCACCCAAAACTGGGCAATGACCTCAACAAGCCGACCATGGAAGAAATCGGTGCGCGGGCTAAATTGTTTAGCTTGGACAGTTGGGGGCAACAGAAACAGAAGTATATCGAATGGGTGTTGACGCATTGCAGCAAACCGAAAACAGCCGTCCATGACATCGTGACCCCCGACGCGATCAATCTCTTGGCGGAACGGCTGATCACGCCGTTGCAAATCTGCCATTACCTGACGCTCGCCTTGATCAAGGGTGCCACCACAGGCACAAAACCGGTCGATGTGGAGATTGTCGAAACCGTATTATCGCCCGACTTAAACACGCTGGAACCCAAACTGGCCCGGCATGGGTATAACACTACGGCTTTGTGCGAACATCTGAATGCCAGGCGGGGCGAAATCAAGGCGTATTTCAACGGACAATTGCCAGCAGCACGGGCTGAGGATTTTAACAAGGAAATCCATAAGCTGGGGATTTTATAAAGCTCGCGCCTTCAATTTATCGTTTATGGGCGTAGGATAGAATCAAATAAAGCGAGAAATCCAACTCGATAAAATCATTTAATGCGAGAAAGAAAACCGCCCTGTGCAATTAATGTGAGAAAAAGTGATTTTATAGAGTCAGTTAATTTGAGATGAAAATGCCGGATAAGTGCAAGAAAAGCCGGTTATGAAATCAAGAAACTACAGTTAGGTACGCTTTATATGACCGCAACGCGTTTGTTTGAAAACTTGACCGTGGGGCTGGCCGACGGCAGCTTGCCGAAACTACGTCGTCAACTGGTTAGTGCATCGTTATTGATCATTGACGATGTTGGTATTGGCGGCGTACCCGCTCAATTAGGGCCAATACTTTTAGAAATCCTGGATCAGCAGTCGATGGTTGGTTCCTTAATCCTCACCAGTCAATATCCAACCAATAAATGGTATGAATTGTTCGAAGACGCCACGGTCGCCGACGCAATTTTGGACCGGATCGTCCATCGGGCGCATCCGATAGAACTCAAAGGAGAATCAATGCGGAAGTTGAAAGGTAAAAACACAGCCTAGAGGCCTAAACCCATTGCTTGCGCATCCTTCAGGCCAAGGGTGTGCAAGTGATGCACCTAGGTGTGCAGATGCTCTGCACTTGGGTGTGCAAGTAAATGCAATTACGCAGTCTACCGTCGAAACCGGAATTGTTCTATATTTGTTCTAATCATGTTGCGGAGCCTATACCCATGTGTGGCCGTTACAGCTTGACCGCAACCAGCGAAGCACTGGCCGAGCATTTCCAGGTGCTGAAGTCGATTCGCATGCAACCCCGTTACAACATTCCGCCCGGCCAGAAAATTCTGAATATCGTCGAGCGCGCCGACGGGACGCGCAAAGCCGTGAATTTGTGGTGGGGCTTGGTACCGCCTTGGGCCAAGGATCGCAAGATCGGCTGGAAATTGAGCAACGCCCGCCGGGAGACCCTTACCGAAAAGCCGGCCTTTCGGGAAGCCGTAAAACACCAACGGTGTTTGATTCCCACCGACGGCTATTTTGAATGGCAAAAGCGCGCGGACGGCAAACAGGCTTTTCACATACACCGCGCCGATCGAGGCTTGTTCGCCTTTGCCGGTCTGTGGGAGCAGTGGAAATCAGGTCAGGAGGCTTTGTATTCCTGCACCATCATTACCACCGCCGCCAACGTCCGGATGCAAACCGTTCACGAACGCATGCCGGTGATTATTCCGCCCGATCAATATCATGCTTGGTTGGACAAAGCCGCCGGAGCCGACACGGTATTGTCGTTACTCGAAAACGATGCTTATGCCGACATCACCCTGACAGCGGTCAGCGATTGGGTCAATAAACCCCAGCATGATGATGCAAAATGTATTGAACCTTCTGCCGAACAAAATGCGCACCATTAGCCTGGAAGTAATCACTGAATTTTCTGACTACAATAATCTCGCGCAATCTCAATCAGGCTAGCAAATTCGTCACTCAACTGCCTTCATCGTCAGGAGCAAACCGATATGAATAAATCTGAACTCATTGATGCCATCGCCAGCCACGCCAAACTGACCAAAGCAGACGCAGGCCGCGCTTTGGATGGGCTTATCCAATCCATTCAATCCGCATTGAAAGCCGGTGACTCCGTCTCACTTATGGGCTTCGGTTCCTTTGAGGCGAAAGACCGCGCCGAACGTAGCGGCCGCAATCCACAAACCGGCGAAGTAATCACCATAGCAGCCGCTAAATTGCCCTCGTTCAAAGCCGGCAAAGGTCTAAAAAACCTTCTTTGAAATTAGCAGTCAGTCGACGAGCAGGATCGACTGACAGTAGATGGCCGGTATAGTGAGCTAGCGACTCCTGTTGCTAACGTTTAAACTTCTTGAAGGCAAGGTACAGACCGAAGCAATAGAACCGCCCATTTTTTCCACTCGTGTTTCTCCAAAGCGGCCAGTAAGCCAAATCGAGGTGTCTAACCGGAAGTCTACATAGCCGCCGTTGGCGATCTCACCCAATCGGCCAAAACCAGACGGTTAGAAGGTTGAAAGACGAGTCACTCGAGTGTCGACTTCACTCAGAAAGCTGCCATTCAACCTACACAAAGCTCATGCCAAACAATCGAACAGAAATACTTATTTGCTTACTACCGTCATAATTAACGATTTTTCATTTCGGAAATGATACCCGCTAACTCTTTTAGCTCTGGATTATGCGGATGTGTATTTTGCAGTTCATTTACTAACGCCAATAATCCATTCTTTAGCTTGCCGTTTTCAGCCAATTTAGCCGCTGATTGCCATCTAATTGCGGGCGTAACGCCTGTTTTTAAATCCTTTCGTTTCCCGCCGGCACGCTCCCATATATCATCAAGCTCTTCAGGTGCGAGATCACCACCTAAATCAGCAACTCGAGATACAAGATTATCCTCATCAACAGAAGAGATACCACGATTTCCAGTTTTTATACCGAACTTTAAACGCTGAAGCCAGGTAAATAACTCTAGGCTAGTTTCCACAACTGATTGCAGTTCTGGTATTGCTCCCGACATAAACCGATCATAGGATTTTTCTGCCGCCTTCTTCCACCTTCTTTCAGACACCGCTTTCCCGATTATTTTGGTTATTCCTGGCTGCCAGTCTGTTCGCGTTGATGATGAGATGCACTGAATTAAATCCTGCTCGTCTGGAGACACACTCGATGAAAAGAGCACGACAAAAACCTTGATTGAATGACCGATTGTTCGGGTTCGCTTGAGAACTTCCTGAGCCAGTTGAGGTTCAGGGCTGGAAACAACCTGCCCAGCATTGCAGGTTTGTATCAAGACTTCTGCAACCAAGGGAAGCAAGGCGGAACAACTATTAGGGTTTAACTGGTTCCATAGCTTCGGCCTGTCAGGATAATTAAATACAATTTCCGACAAGTCTTTAGCAAGTAATGCGATCAGCCCCGATGACTCTTTTTCGCCCATCGTGACAGCATCAAGTAGCTTTAAACCTTGGATTTCGCGGTTAACGTTCGGTGGCCAACAAACGCCACCAGCAGCGATATGTGCAGCCCATAAATCACGCCAAACAGCCTTACCCGCATTCAAGTCTTTCAACAATTGCGGTTCCCGTACTGTGCGCTGGACAACAAGTTGAACTAATTGACTGTCAGGCGTACTTATCACTTCATTGATAATATCGCCACCTGACAAATGCGCGACTAGATATTTCAAACCATCAACCGCATTACCCGGAAATTTCCGCTGTAGTTGAAATGCCTTCGATGGTGAATATAAATTAATCACTACCCAAGCGTGCAAGCGAGACCATAGACGTGATTCCGCTTGCGTTTCAATTTGTCTTAAAGCAGTCTCGGAAAGACTTATCTCATCAACGACATCGAGCAAACAGGTTTCAACTATTTCGCTAGAAGGAAGAATTGCTTTGAGTATCATCGTGCAATCAGGGAATCCGAGCCAATTAAGAGCACTCTTGGCCCAATGTTTATCAGGATTAGCGAAACCTTTAAGCAGTGCTTGACGCACTGACATCTGCCACCACGCTTCAGCTTTATTCTCTTCTAAGCTTGTAAGAAGCTGCCGTGCTTCATCTGGCGTTAAATAGGGTGACTGACTATGAACCCATCTGGTGAGCGAATCTGGAAGCGAAGCATCACTTGCTAAAAACACGAGGGAAAAGTTTCTAAGTTTTAGTACGAACTCAAGTTTCTCCCCCTTCAAATCAATAACCAGCGCCTTTAATGCTTCGGTTTTCAAATTTATTGCCTCGTCATGCGACGAAGCAAGAACCGATAAGGTGCGCAAAAACTCGAGTGCACTATTGGGTGTTGGATATTCGCGCAATTTATCCAAGCGATCCGCAGCGCGGGCTACCGTATCAAGTGCTTTAAGTTCACCAGAACAGAAATGGCATGAGTCCAATATTTCTTTAAAAGTAGAATCGCCTTCGCCTATCAGCCAGCTGGCCGCACGATTTATTGAAGGTGAATCCGAACTAAAGCGGATCACCGGAAAGTTGGCCCATGCAGGCAAGCTTTGCCGTGTTACGCAATAAAGTAGGGGCGGCGCACTCGACTCGCCTCCTTGGGGAGGAATCACAGCAACCCGCGCAGAAAAATTACGCCGCGCTTCTGGCCACAATCGCGACCAAATGTCAGCAAGAATTCCCGGCCAAGCATCCAAATCTGAGAATACAGGAGATCGCTCGACTTCTGATGACAGCAAGGCCTCTGCCACTGAATGCAACTGCTCCGGCAACGACGAGGGGATTGCTTTAATTCCTGAAAGAGACGCTAGCACAGGACGTAAATCATCGACGGCTCCAATTTCGCCCGATCGCCATAAAGCAACCTCGCTACTCACCATGCCAGCACGGTAAGCCGATTCATCAGGCATCGTCCACCATAGTGCCCACCAATCGCCAACGGTTCCACAACCTAAAGACGGCCACCAACGCTCACCAGGAACGAGATGACCGGGCGGTTTGTCCGTCAAGCCTAGCAATTCAGAAGGTAAGGTGGTTGGTTCGCCTTGCCATTCCAGCAATCCGTGGCTGTTATTCTTTACACCATACCGTGCCCTGAGAGGCTGAATCACTCGACACCCAACAACCATGCAAGCGGGCGACTTAGATCAGCGTCCTTATGCCCATCTGGGTTAACAACCCAGCCCTGATGTTCAGGCCCTTGGTTAATGAAGTTTTCGTTATCACTATTCTTCTCTAATAGACAGCCTAATGCTGAAAGCCCCCAGATACTGATGGCAGAAGGTTTCCATATGCTATCGATAAATGCGGAGACCAAAGGTAGGTTTTTAGCTAACACTTGGCTAGGTAGTAGGTCGTCTACCGCCAACTCATCGTAGCAAGAAAGCAGCACCGCAAGGCGTGGTTGTTCGAGGTGTGCTACTGTGCTCTGGCCAGCTACATGCAACAAAATTTGCAACAGCTCAACCCAGCGAGCGTTTCCATCCCAATTGCCTGCCCGTGCTGTGGTGCCATTACCATCTGAGGATCGATTTGCCAGTTCTTTTAGCGCATCAGGATAAGTTGTTTCTTTTTTCAATCGTATTAGAAGCAGCCAGCCATCGGCTAAACGTAGTTGAGATCGCCACGCTTCTGTCACTTGACGTTCGGTAAATATCGTAAGTAACTGTTCACCGCCGTAATCGGGCCAGCGCAAATCCAACTCGTTGCCATGATTATCCCTGAGAGGTAATAAAACATCAGTCCAAGTGCCTGCCGATGTGTGCTCCGCAGCATGACCGTTTTCCAGGCAATGTAACACTTCTTCCAGCGCAGTAAGGTCGGCTGGTGTATCACGAAGCTCAAGCAATCCCGGATTCCGTTTCAAGCGCCCGTAAAGTTGACCCGCAAAGTGTGTTTTTCCGCTATCCGGCCCGCCGAGCAACAGGATTTCAGGCGTATGCATGACAACCTCTAAACGCAGAAAATGGCTGGTGATGGAGAACAGGCTCAACTTGGTAAGTGGCCAGCACCGGTGACCAAGCGTGACAAAGAGCCGTTTCCATTACATTCGTCAATGTGGCAGGCTGGTTAGTGCTGGAGCTAACCTCTATCACATGAGGAATTTGCCTTGCCAGTGTTTGCTGTATGGAAGAGCGGATATCCGCGCTAGGTTCAATATCATCTTTTGCCCAGACCAAAGTAGTGGGACGATTGCCCACATGATTTCCAAGTCGCTCCAAAAGCTGGCGTAATTCATTTCGTGCCGTACCACGTTTCTGGTTTGACGCGGCTAGCCGATTGCAGTCTGCAAACACCAAAAACGCATCCGCATTACGCACAACCCACCTAGCGCCTTCCGCCTCCGGTGCATCTTCCTTGATGGCCCAACGAGTAAACCATTCCCCAGGCGCATCAGTTAGCAGCACATCTCTAAACTCGCCTTTGGTATTACGCAACGCCAAATGAAGTAGACCCGGTACGCGACTAATACCTCGGGGCGTATGGGGTGGAAATGTAGCGGGACGTGCCGCATCGTCAAATCTTGTCCATGCAGCTAAAGCTTCCCATGCTCCCAAAGTACGAGATCCAGCAAACTGCGCATTTGCCAGTGACTGTCCTCGCAACAACTGCAAATAGTTGCCGGTTAACAGCGTTGTTTTGCCTGCATCATGTGCACCCAGAACGCCAATCAAAATGGTGCGACCACGTGGGTTCAAATTTGCCATATCTGCCAAACCTAATGCACTGCCAGACCAAGGCACACGGAAAGTTGTTGTAGGAGTGCTTATCTCTTCGGATTCATCATCAGTTATCGTTGCACACCACGAAGCACACTGAGCTAAATCTGTTTCTCCAAGGGCACAAGACTCACCTTTATGAGCAAAACAACTTTTGTCTGCGCAAGGCTTATACATGCGAGGCCCCTGCCAATTGCACCGCTTGTTCTTGTCTGAAGAAAGTATGCGCAAATTGGGGCAAACTCATTTCATAATCGCCGTCTGCCCCCATGCGCTTCAATGTCGATAAAACATCTTGTGCTTTGTGGGTTAAAACTAAGGCGACTCCATCACGCAAGCTTAAACGGCCGGTCTCAGGTGGAGCATTGAGCGTTTTCAGCCGTTCATTGTCGAGGTGGTCGCGCAATTGGCCTAGTGTTTCAAGTAATGCCTGCAATGTTAGCTTTTTACTAAAATCAGCATCAGGCAACCGGTTGACAGCTTCGGCAAGTAAGTAACCGACGCTGGCGGTTGTAGGCTGGACAACTTCGTTAAGCAGGTCTACCGCCATCACTACGGTCGCAATTACAGGATCGAGTTCACGATAGCTGCAACGCAATGTAGTTGAGTAAAGCGCCTCTGACCACCACAGCGAATTTAAGCGAATTTGTTCAGCTTGCCTGGCCTCTTGGACATTACGCTGCTGGGCAACCAGAGACTCATTCACCGCTTTAGTAAACTTGTTCAAATAAGTCTGCACTTCTTTAATTTCAACAAGCTGAGACTGATTGAATTTATCAGCCAATGAATCTAATTCATCAGCAAGCAACTTTTGCATCCGTGGTGCAAAATCATAAGACCACTGTGGCGCTGAATTAGTCCAATTGGGATTAGGATTAGGTGCTGCTTTACTCTGATTATTGTGAGGTCCCGCCGCACCTTCTATTTTCGTTAACAATGCCACCCGATCTACTTTCGGTGATTCAAGCAAGTTAGTCTTTGGGAATTTCAAGTCCACACCAAAATTCTGATCGGTATCATCAGCAGTTAGAGCATGCCCCACCAGCGCATTTTCTTCAGCACACTTAAACCACGTTTCCAGCATCTGGCGAACGATAGCTTCTTCTCTGCCCAACCGTAATAAGGGCAAAGTATCCGCCGCTGTTAACCACAAGATAGCTGCATAATTTTCTTCCTCGGCCACTTGATTGCAGGCATCCAGCAAAATGGCTCTGAGAATATTGATGGGCCTATCAGGAAAAACCGAACGCACGGCTTTCCATTCCGCAACCAAAGCTTGTTCAGCTTTAACAATAATGGGATCGTCTTCATCTATGTCGGGATCAAGCCCCGCCAAAATAGCCCGAATTAGCTGTGGCGGCTGTTCACGAAGTTCTTGCGCAATAGTTATGGCCGCTTGTTCGATTTTTGAAAAACGTCCATCGTCACCGTCAAGTTTTTCAATAAGCCCGGCATTTAACAATTCGGTTAGTAAGTTGGTCATCCATAGCCCCTTATAGGCAAATTAAATTTTGGTTGATTCGTTCAACATGGCAAGGTATTGGTGTAATGCAGCATTGTCAGGCAAGTCCTCCAATGCTGATTGCAGTAACTTTTCGGGCCGCGCCGACGCACCTTGCACACTGCGTTGCCAAAGTCGTTGCCATAGATCGCGGGGTCTGGCTAAATTTTCGACATCACTCGCTCTGCCACCGGCTCGCTGCCATAAAGCGCGGGCTTGTTGAACATCGGGATATTCTTCCGCGAGTACGTTAATAAGATCGGTTGGTATGTTATTTACAGATGATGGCGATGAAAGATTGGCAGAGGCTAAACCAGTTGGCGTATTTTGCTTTGGTAGCAAGTCTGCCGCATTCCGTAGACATGCGATCAATAATTCTGCGGAAGCTCGGGCAGAAAATTCACGGTAGCGGTCATCCTTAAACGAGTCACCATAATCTGACACACCTTTTGCGACAACTACAGGTATGTCGTGGACTTCGCCAAACGCACCCAGCGCGCTTGCCTCCATTTCTATACCAAGTACCTTGCGCATAGAATCAGCAAGACGCGGAAAAATTCCAGCATCTTCAGTTACAGCGGCTCCAGTCGCCATAGGCGCGACATGAATCATAAAATCAGATGGTGTTGGCAGTCTATCAGGATGGAGTAAAATTAATTCTTCAGCATGTTGTCTTCCGGTGTCTGTCAACTTCAATGGTTTTTCCACCCATTCTCGTTTCCAAAGACGCTGCAAAACGTCATTCCAGTTCGGACATTCTGAATTGAAATCGGGGTGTTGACTTGGCTCTTCATTGGCATAAAGACGAAGTAAAACCCACTCTTCTTGATATTCTAATGGCAGCTTAGGTCGCGAACTTAGCCAAGATGTGTTTGATGAAGGGCTGGGTACATGTTGCATACGCTGCACCCATACTTTTGACGGATTATATTGGATAGGATCGCCTTGAAATTTTGTTGCGCCATCCTCAACAGTTATCTTCCCGGCATCGTATGACCAGAGTCGTTCCGCAAATATCACATCGCCAAGGGATACCTTGCGTTGCCGCCCAGCGCAGATCCCGCTCATTGCAATACACCTTGTAGGCTGCTCAGAAATAAGTTTACTTACGACGGCTTGAACCTGCTCTCTCCCCATGTGACTGGCATGTGTCGCCCTAATTCGAAGTATGCCATCAGTTCCAGTCGCAAAATCAGCGTCCGCTACAATCCAGCCGCTAGCAATCGGATGCTCATTCCAACCCGAACTCTGAAGACCATCAGTGACTTTAAGGACTTGGTCGTATTCATCTTTAAGTGCGCATATCAGTAATACATCAATGGTAAACCCAGGGGTTTGAAGGTATTGCATAATCGGTAACTTATGACCAAACGATATTAAGTAGAATCATGCAAGTTTAAACAATCGACAGGGACACTGCATGGAATTTGAGCTCATGCGCTTTTTAGTTGCTGGCACAATTGTTCGTCACACTAAGATTGGGTAATTTCGCTGCTGATTGGATTTGATGGGTATTTACGGAGTGCTAGGGTGTTGGTTATCCAATGACCAGCCACTCCTAACGGCCGCTGTAATTTGTTAACCGGTCTCTCGAGCGGTGATAGTGCGAAGGTCAAGAAAGGGTCGAGTCCAGCCGAAGACTACTTTCAATGGCTTGCCCAATAACGGCCCTTCGTTGAGGTCATGGGCGGAAAAAGTCACCGGTATCGCCTAGAACCGGTTTGGCAGGCTGACACCGATCATTTGGGTATTTCGACCAGCGGCTATGGGAGTGACCGCTAGGCCCAAAGGTCCACCAGCGGAATACGCGGCCCGATATGCAGCGATTCAGTGGCCAAGTCCTTGTTTTCATTATAAATACGCTCCGGGAAATTTATGGATTTAACATAATTAATGTTATGCGAATACGCACCAATAGTTAGTGCCAGAGCGTCATGTGCCGTTTTCGCAACGTTGCCCTGTTAACCTTGTCGCGCGAAGCGAGCTGTCAACCGGCATCACGCCGACGGGGCGATCTGGCTCCAATCTCATCCCGAGATGGCTACCGCGTCAAAGACCTGGTCAATGGTAAATTAAGGTCGCTTTTGTCCGTCTCATGGTATGTGTGCCATAAGCAGCGGGATCAAGACCAATAGAGGTCACCCAATGTTCAACTATTCGAGCATATTGCCGCGTCGAAAGGTGTGGCGAATGATGAATTCGACTTGGGAAAAGGTACTGATCGGATTTTAGTTGCGCCTGACTAATCCAATTGGCCAAAGAGTCTCTGGTTTGTTCCGTTATCTCAAATTGAACTGGTCGATGCGTTTTCTGCTGCATTATCATTGCGCGTGATGATACCCGGCCACCTTGGGCAACGTCGCAAACTTTAAGCTTGACCAAATCGCATCCCCGAAGCTTGCTATCAATAGCGAGGTTGAAGAGCGCCAGTTCGCGGGTATTTTTGGCCATCTGCAAACGAATACGTATGGCCCAAATTTCCTTTAATTTTAGTGGTGACTTCTGGCCAATCAACTTGCCTTTGTTCCAAGGATCATGTTGCGCGTTTTGATTTACTGGGTTCATGACAGTCTCCAAACAGTGGTTTTAGGAGATTATTGTCATACTACCGTGACTAACCCTTTGGAACGGGGCTGATCGGGCCTGACTTGCACCGGCTCAGTTGTCAACGTCCTCGACGGTAACTAATCGGGTTTTTTTCGCCTAGTGCCCGCACAGTGCTAAGCAAGCTTTGCTCATGCCGGATAATGGTTTTGCCGTGGGCTTGAAGCACATAAGGTTGATCGACGATTGACCGAACCGGTTAGGCGTCCTTTATAGTGTTGCTATTAAAGATAATTTCCATCCAGATCGTAAAATGAATGACCAGTATCTTAGCAGTATCGACAACTTCAAAGAATTTACCCTGCCAATGCGGGATGGTGAACTGGTCGATTTTAGGCCTGTCCGGCCTGACGACAAAGAAACTATACAACAAGGCATGCTGGCTTTATCCTTGAAATCGCGCTACTTCCGTTTCTTTTCCCCCATCGCGAAACTATCCGATATCCAGTTGCATCATTTTACAGAAATCGATCAACACGATCATATTGCGTGGATTGCACACGCACATAATGAGCCTGAACATCAGGGCGTTGGGATTGCTCGGTTTATCCGTATTCAGGATCAGCCCACGATAGCCGAGTTTGCTCTGGTAGTCATCGATAGTTATCAACATCGGGGGCTTGGAACTGTTCTACTGGCAATGCTCGATCGGATCGCCAGTAAAAAAGGCATAGAGATATTAAGAGGTTTTGTTCTTGCCGATAACTCAGTCATGTTTAGTTGGCTAAGCAGGCTAGGCGCCAGTGGGGTATGTGAAATTGACCGTTATCGAATGGATTTAACCGTTAATGGGGACTTATTTTCTTTAACGGATTGGATCGAATCGGGGTGACAGGACCGCACCCATAACCGCTACCACATTAGCGATCAGGCGTTTTCCGCAACCAGCGCCCGGAACCAACGGCTTCCCCCCTCAGGGCTTGCCCTCTGCAAATACTTCCTACATTTATATACGCCATCGCTTGGTTTGCCAACTGCAGCGTAAGCTTGGGTTCCTCATTCTCCAGATGTTTCCAGCCACTAAGGAAATAGCTGGAGCGATTTCAGCTTGAAGACATGTAGAGCGTTCACTCCGCCAAAAAATTGCATCGGTGACCGGTCGAAGCTCCTCATATTGCGGACATCCGGTGTATTCCTTTTTCTACAAAGCTCCCTCTAACCTGTAAATCGCATTGATGTGATCAAATGCCCGTTTCTCAAAACTACTAAGCCAGCTTGAGATTGTTTGCTTGACAAAACATAACTACGATTACTAAGATAACACCGTTAAGTAAATAAATGGTGTTTATGAGCATATCCGAACGGCGTGAGCGGGATCGCCTGAAAGTCCGCAACAAAATTCTCGATGCGGCGCGCTGGTTGTTTGCCAGCGAAGGTTACGACGCAGTGACGATGCGCCGCGTTGCCGAGGAAATTGAATATTCTCCCACCACCGATCCTGGCCGACGCCATCAACTTGGGCCTGACCAAGATGGCGGAGTCCTGCCCCGGAACGACCTATGCCAAGCTGGCGTGGCTGCAAGCCTGGCATATCCGCGACGAAACCTACTCGACGGCGCTGGCCGAGCTGGTCAATGCGCAGTTCCGGCATCCCTTCGCCGAGCACTGGGGCGACGGCACCACGTCATCGTCGGATGGCCAGAACTTCCGCACCGGCAGCAAGGCCGAGAGCACCGGCCACATCAACCCCAAATACGGTAGCAGCCCAGGGCGGACGTTCTACACCCACATCTCCGACCAGTACGCGCCGTTCCACACCAAGGTCGTGAACGTCGGCGTGCGCGATTCGACCTACGTGCTCGACGGCCTGCTGTACCACGAATCCGACCTGCGCATCGAAGAGCATTACACCGACACGGCGGGTTTCACTGATCACGTCTTCGCCTTGATGCACCTCTTGGGGCTTCCGCTTCGCGCCGCGCATCCGCGACCTGGGCGACACCAAGCTCTACATCCCGAAGGGCGATGCCGCCCACGACGGGCTGAAGCCGATGATCGGCGGCACGCTCAACATCAAGCACGTGCGCGCCCATTGGGACGAAATCCTGCGGCTGGCCACCTCGATCAAGCAGGGCACCGTCACGGCCTCCCTGATGCTGCGCAAACTCGGCAGTTACCCACGCCAGAACGGCCTGGCCGTCGCGCTGCGCGAGCTGGGCCGCATCGAGCGCACACTGTTCATTCTAGATTGGCTGCAAAGCGTCGAGCTGCGCCGCCGCGTCCATGCCGGGCTGAACAAGGGCGAGGCGCGCAACGCGCTGGCCCGCGCCGTGTTCTTCAACCGCCTGGGCGAAATCCGTGACCGCAGTTTTGAGCAGCAGCGCTACCGGGCCAGCGGCCTCAACCTGGTGACGGCCGCCATCGTGCTGTGGAACACGGTCTATCTGGAGCGTGCCGCGAATGCCCTGCGTGGTAACGGCCACGCTGTCGATGATGCGCTGTTGCAGTACTTGTCACCGCTGGGTTGGGAGCATATCAACCTGACCGGCGATTACCTTTGGCGCAGCAGCGCCAAGATCGGTGCGGGCAAGTTCAGGCCGCTACGACCGCTGCAACCGGCTTAGCGTACGATTTTTTCCGTTTTCTGAGACGGCCCCTATTCACAAACTCTGTGGCTTGCTTGGCTCTAGCTAACAAAACAGGGTCGCTAGTATTGGGAACTTCGTCGTCGTGCTTTTTCTTGTTAACTTGGTAAGAATCTCCCGATATTTGACTCAAGGCGGTCTTTGCCTTGTCAGCCAATTCCGAACGAGAGAGGGTATTGTCCCGTTCTTCGGCACGGCTGGCACTCGCGGCCAATTGTCGGGCCAGTGTGGAAATCGTCTGTGTGCCGCCTTGCATACCTGACGCCCCCTGATTTTCCAAGGCGTCAGAAACCCGCTCGGTCGCCGAAGCCGCTTTGAAAGCCGCCGCGCCGCCTGCCTGGGTTGTGGAATACGAGCCAATCGAGCCGATCATGATAATCCTTCCTCGTACTTGGAACCTGCATATCGAGCCCGGTTATGTGCGAAAAACGAGCTCGTCATAATTGGCAAGTTGGTCGAGGTAATGGTGGCAGTGCAGATCGCTCCGCCGCTACCCGTTGCGGTCTTGGTCCATTTCGGGATCTTGTAGCCACCGGGTTGCAGCGCGTTGACGAAGGTTGTGCCGAACACGCATTCCTTGGAGCCGATTTTATAGCGGACGTTTGCATAGTTGACGTCCGGGCTGATCAGGCTCGTCACGGCATAAGAGTTGGAACCCAACTTCGAAACAGTTGTAGCCGGTTTTGGGGAAGCGTTGGCATATGTACTGGATTCGTTGGTTGTAACGATCCTGTAGGTCGCATCTGTTGTTGTGTTGTTGTTTTTTAAGGTGACAGTTACTGGCGGGCCTGCAATCGCGGCTGTGGCGGCGAAAATGGAGGTGGCGGCGAGCAGTTTTTGCAACAATTTCATGGATTACTCCTTACAGTTGGTGAGTCAGTGGTGTTTTTCGGCTCTTGGGGCAATTCATTGGTTTGTTGTGGGCTTTGCTCGAATAGCATCTCGATCAAGCTCATGGGGTCTTTGTCTTTACCCTCTGCCTTGTGTGTACGGTAGTTAAAATCCAGATCAATCTTGGACTGTAGATCGCTGGCATAATCTTTTGGATATTGCGCTTGCTCGATTGCAGGCAGTTCCTTGAAATGGTCCAGCACGGAACTGAAGAAATTCGTCAGTTTCCCCGTGCTGTTGTATTCGGCCATGGCTTGGGCTGCCACTTTCTCTCGCCACGCTTCTTCCTGATCGTAAGACTCTCGCCAAGCAGCATGACGCTCATTCACCGTATACGTACCGCTCTCGTCGTAAATAATGTTTGACAACTGTTCTCGCGATAGGCCGGAAAATGGGTTTTTTATCGAGTGGCCGCCTCTAGATGCATCATTAACGAATGCCGTTGCCTGTTTGGCTCTAGACAGTAATTCCGGGTCACTGGTATTGGGAATCTCGCTGTCGTGCAGTGTTTTATTTGCATAGTATGAATCACCAACTACGTGATTCATAATGCTTTTCGCCTTGTCAGCTAATTCCGAGCGTGTGAGGGTCTTGTCTCGTTCTTCGGCACGGCTGGCGCTTGCGGCCAGCTGTCGGGCCAGCGTGGAAATCGTCTGTGTGCCGCCTTGCGTACCTGACGCGCCCTGATTTTCTGAAGCGTCAGAAACCCGCTCGGTCGCCGAAGCCGCTTTGAAAGCCGCCGCGCCGCCTGCCTGGGTTGTGGAATACGAACCAATCGAGCCGATCATGGCTACCCCCTTTTGTGAGCTTGGAGCCTGCACGCTCAAGCCAGTTTTAGCAAAATACCATAAATGACGAAGTGTTTCACAATCGCATCTCTGGTAGCCAGCCGCTCACTTAGCGTACGATTTTTTCCGAATTCTGAGACGACCCCAATTTGCACGGCATAAACAACGCGGAAAGCATCCCCACGGTGGCGCAGAACAATTTCCATAATACCGCTGTCGAAGCCCTTCAACGGTTTCACATTGTCGGCCTTACGCCCTTCCGCCGCGACAGTCAGTGCGCGGTTGGCTTCTAGCTGCACCGGCATGGGAAAATCTTCAAAATCCTTCCGGGCCGCCTTGATCCATGAAATCGGCCTTGTCTTTTCTGTCATACGCGCTCCTTGCTCCGATTATTGTAGTCAGATATGACAACATAATGCAAATTATCCATCAGGAAACTGAAAGCCGATAGCTGGTTTATTGGGTTGGTGTTTGCCAACTGCATTTGAATTTTTTGGGGGTTATGATGGCAATAAACATCATTAAAAACGAACGTTTTTGCTATCCGCTTTAGTTAAAGAAAAGCACTGTGTTTTCAATCCATTTTTGGTTATTATAAAACCTGTTTTTAGGGTTTTCATTACCTTTGATGATTTTATAGGCATTTTAGGCAAATTGATGGCACAAACGATCGGTTATTTACGGGTATCGACCGCAGACCAGGACTTGGAGAAAAACAAGGCAGATATTTTGGTGCTGGCCAATCACCACAATCTGGGTCAGGTCAAATTCACTGAAGAAAAAGCCTCCGGCAAAATCTCCTGGCGCAAACGCAAGATTGCCCAAGTCATCGAAGACCTTCAAACGGGAGATAATTTAGTGGTCAGCGAAATGTCCCGCTTGGGGCGAAGTATGTTGGAGTGCATGGAAATTTTGTCGATTGCGATGGAACGCGGTGTCCATGTCTATTCGGTGAAAGGCAATTGGCGGCTTGACCAAAGCATCCAAAGCAAGATCGTCGCAATGGCGTTTTCCATGGCTGCCGAAATTGAACGCGATTTGATCTCGCAGCGCACAACAGAAGCCTTGCGTGCCAAAAAAGCCGCCGGTATGACGTTAGGCCGCCCCAAAGGGCCGGGCAAGAGCAAGCTCGACCCGTTCCGCCCTGAAATTGAAGCTTTGCTTGCAAATGGCGCAACCCTATTTTTTATTGCCGGTCGATATGGCACCACTTCCGCCAATTTGCGCAACTGGATGAGCAAGCACGGCATCAGTCGGCCTAAACGGGACAGGGTTCGTGCCGCGTAAACGCCTCCCTTTTGAGGTACTGATAGCACTTCAAAACCAACTGGATGCGCTGTCCCCAAGGGATACCCAACGCAAAGACCTTGTTGAGGCAACCTGCGAAGCATTTGGGATTTCGGCATCCACTGTCCGGCGACAATTACGCACGCATCAACTGCCATATTTGACCCACCGCAGCGATTACAATACATCAAGAAGCCTGCCCGCGGTAGACATGCGCCGTTACTGCGAATTGATTGCGGCGCTGAAACTTCGGACGACCAGCAAAAAAGGACGGCGCTTATCGACCAAGGCTTGTATTGGAATCCTCGAAAAGTCGGGCATTGAAACGGCGGAGGGATTGGTTAAAGTCGAATCCGGCCTGCTCAAGCTCAGCACGGTCAGCCGTTATCTGAAACAATGGGGATACGACAACCGCACCCTGACCATAGAGCCACCCTGGACGCCCTTCCAGGCAACCTTTAGCAATGAGTGCTGGCAATTTGATTTCTCGCCGTCAGACTTGAAAAAGCCGGAATTTTTCGGCAAAACGCTAAAAGAGGGTTCGGAATATCTGGCTTTGGCCGGTGTTACCGATGACCGGAGCGGGGTTTGTTACCAGGAATACCATTTGGTAAAAGGCGAAGACGTGATAACCGCGCTATTGTTCCTGTTTAATGCGATGTCCGCCAAGAAGGACAAGAACAACCCATTCCAGGGCATCCCTTCGGTCATTTATATGGATGCCGGCCCGGTGTCTAAAAGCCGGGTGTTCTTGTGGGTTATGAAGCAACTGGGCATCGAAGTGCGGGTACATATGCCAAGGGGCAGCGATGGAAGGCGCACCACCTCACGATCCAAGGGCAAAGTGGAACGTTCTTTCCTGACCATCAAATCTTCCTTGGAAACCCTTTACCATCTCCAGCAGCCGGAAACGCTGGAAGAAGCTAATGCCTGGTTACACAGGTATTTAGAGGAATATAACGCGATGGATCACCGCTATGAAGACCATTCCCGTATGGCGGATTGGCTACAAAATCTGCCGTCGCAAGGGTTTAGGGAAATGTGTTCGTGGGATCGCTTCCGCACTTTCGCCCGTGAACCGGAACAGCGCAAGGCGGACAGCAACGCCTGCGTCGGTATTGACGGCATCCGCTATCAATTAAGCCATGACATGGCGGGGCAAGACATCACCTTGCTTTGGGGGATTTTTGATAACGAACTCTATGTTGAGTTCAATGACGAGAAACAAGGGCCTTTCTATCCTGAAGAGGGGCCGATCCCGTTCGGCAAGTTCCGGAAACACAAAAAGAGCTGCGTTGAGCTAAAAGCGGATCGGATCGGGGAATTGGCAAAAACGCTCAGCTTGCCACGTTCCGCATTGTCCGGCATTAACGGCAGCGACCAAGCCCTGTTGGCCCAAGCCAATATCGTCCAGATGGAAAAACCCAAATCGATGCCATTCGATGACAGCCCATTCCTGCAACCTACCATATTCAAAAACAAGTTGGATGCCAAGACTGCCATTGCAGATTATCTCGGCAAACCCTTGTCCCGGTTGACCGACCTGCAAATAGCCGCCATCAATACGATCCTCGATGAGACATTGGACAAGAAGACGGTGCTGGACAAAATTCGCGCGTATTTTACTTTAAGCTCGGCCGGGCATTCGGGAGGTGACTGATGTACGGTGAAATGATGCAATACTATGGCTTGGCCAAGGATTTGGATAAAGCCGACTACTTTGAGACTGAAGCCTTTAAAAGTGTTTTGCATAGCCTTGAAGCCGCCGTCATGTCAGGCGGCATCATTACCTTGACCGGCATCGTCGGCGTTGGCAAGACTCGGGTTATCCGGCATTTTCAGGATGGCTTAAAGAAAAACAACCAGGTGGTTGTCGCCAAGTCGTTGGCGACCGACAAGCGCCGCGTCAACATTAACACCTTATATGCCGCGCTATTCGCCGATTTGCCCACCCCAAAGGATTTTAAGGTGCCTACCCAAGCCGAGATCAGGGAAAGGAAACTCCAAGAACTGATCCGTAAAATCAACAAGCCTATCGCGTTCTTCATCGATGGCGCCCATGATCTCCATTGGCGCACCTTGATTGCGCTAAAACAATTGATTGAAACCATTGAGGATGCCAAAGGCATCTTGACCATTATCATGGTCGGCCACCCAAAACTGGGCAATGACCTCAACAAGCCGACCATGGAAGAAATCGGTGCGCGGGCTAAATTGTTTAGCTTGGACAGTTGGGGGCAACAGAAACAGAAGTATATCGAATGGGTGTTGACGCATTGCAGCAAACCGAAAACAGCCGTCCATGACATCGTGACCCCCGACGCGATCAATCTCTTGGCGGAACGGCTGATCACGCCGTTGCAAATCTGCCATTACCTGACGCTCGCCTTGATCAAGGGTGCCACCACAGGCACAAAACCGGTCGATGTGGAGATTGTCGAAACCGTATTATCGCCCGACTTAAACACGCTGGAACCCAAACTGGCCCGGCATGGGTATAACACTACGGCTTTGTGCGAACATCTGAATGCCAGGCGGGGCGAAATCAAGGCGTATTTCAACGGACAATTGCCAGCAGCACGGGCTGAGGATTTTAACAAGGAAATCCATAAGCTGGGGATTTTATAAAGCTCGCGCCTTCAATTTATCGTTTATGGGCGTAGGATAGAATCAAATAAAGCGAGAAATCCAACTCGATAAAATCATTTAATGCGAGAAAGAAAACCGCCCTGTGCAATTAATGTGAGAAAAAGTGATTTTATAGAGTCAGTTAATTTGAGATGAAAATGCCGGATAAGTGCAAGAAAAGCCGGTTATGAAATCAAGAAACTACAGTTAGGTACGCTTTATATGACCGCAACGCGTTTGTTTGAAAACTTGACCGTGGGGCTGGCCGACGGCAGCTTGCCGAAACTACGTCGTCAACTGGTTAGTGCATCGTTATTGATCATTGACGATGTTGGTATTGGCGGCGTACCCGCTCAATTAGGGCCAATACTTTTAGAAATCCTGGATCAGCAGTCGATGGTTGGTTCCTTAATCCTCACCAGTCAATATCCAACCAATAAATGGTATGAATTGTTCGAAGACGCCACGGTCGCCGACGCAATTTTGGACCGGATCGTCCATCGGGCGCATCCGATAGAACTCAAAGGAGAATCAATGCGGAAGTTGAAAGGTAAAAACACAGCCTAGAGGCCTAAACCCATTGCTTGCGCATCCTTCAGGCCAAGGGTGTGCAAGTGATGCACCTAGGTGTGCAGATGCTCTGCACTTGGGTGTGCAAGTAAATGCAATTACGCAGTCTACCGTCGAAACCGGAATTGTTCTATATTTGTTCTAATCATGTTGCGGAGCCTATACCCATGTGTGGCCGTTACAGCTTGACCGCAACCAGCGAAGCACTGGCCGAGCATTTCCAGGTGCTGAAGTCGATTCGCATGCAACCCCGTTACAACATTCCGCCCGGCCAGAAAATTCTGAATATCGTCGAGCGCGCCGACGGGACGCGCAAAGCCGTGAATTTGTGGTGGGGCTTGGTACCGCCTTGGGCCAAGGATCGCAAGATCGGCTGGAAATTGAGCAACGCCCGCCGGGAGACCCTTACCGAAAAGCCGGCCTTTCGGGAAGCCGTAAAACACCAACGGTGTTTGATTCCCACCGACGGCTATTTTGAATGGCAAAAGCGCGCGGACGGCAAACAGGCTTTTCACATACACCGCGCCGATCGAGGCTTGTTCGCCTTTGCCGGTCTGTGGGAGCAGTGGAAATCAGGTCAGGAGGCTTTGTATTCCTGCACCATCATTACCACCGCCGCCAACGTCCGGATGCAAACCGTTCACGAACGCATGCCGGTGATTATTCCGCCCGATCAATATCATGCTTGGTTGGACAAAGCCGCCGGAGCCGACACGGTATTGTCGTTACTCGAAAACGATGCTTATGCCGACATCACCCTGACAGCGGTCAGCGATTGGGTCAATAAACCCCAGCATGATGATGCAAAATGTATTGAACCTTCTGCCGAACAAAATGCGCACCATTAGCCTGGAAGTAATCACTGAATTTTCTGACTACAATAATCTCGCGCAATCTCAATCAGGCTAGCAAATTCGTCACTCAACTGCCTTCATCGTCAGGAGCAAACCGATATGAATAAATCTGAACTCATTGATGCCATCGCCAGCCACGCCAAACTGACCAAAGCAGACGCAGGCCGCGCTTTGGATGGGCTTATCCAATCCATTCAATCCGCATTGAAAGCCGGTGACTCCGTCTCACTTATGGGCTTCGGTTCCTTTGAGGCGAAAGACCGCGCCGAACGTAGCGGCCGCAATCCACAAACCGGCGAAGTAATCACCATAGCAGCCGCTAAATTGCCCTCGTTCAAAGCCGGCAAAGGTCTAAAAAACCTTCTTTGAAATTAGCAGTCAGTCGACGAGCAGGATCGACTGACAGTAGATGGCCGGTATAGTGAGCTAGCGACTCCTGTTGCTAACGTTTAAACTTCTTGAAGGCAAGGTACAGACCGAAGCAATAGAACCGCCCATTTTTTCCACTCGTGTTTCTCCAAAGCGGCCAGTAAGCCAAATCGAGGTGTCTAACCGGAAGTCTACATAGCCGCCGTTGGCGATCTCACCCAATCGGCCAATTGCCGACAGACTGAACAAAAGCGCCAATGGCAAATATCTAGCCAAAAGCAGTCGTAGGGTGCGGTGAATTTACGAACCGCACCAATCGCGATCGATGCGGTGCACGTTGTTTACCGCATCCTACCGAGCTGAAAATGGCAATAAACCAGCCCTTCAACGCCATGTTCGGAGGAAAAATAGAGTTAATCTAACAATGTGAGCCGTGTTCGATACTATCAGCAGAAACAGCTTATTAGCGAATATCTTGATTTTGTGTTGCTATCCTGTCGCTGACCACAAATGTAATACGATTGCCTGCGACTAAATAACTGTCGGAGTCAGAAGCAATGCCTACAGATACTTCATAGGGACCATACTTAACAACATAAGAATTCTCGTCACCTTTTTTGCTAATAACCGTTCCAATATACTTGCCGTCAGCCAAAGAATACTCCTTTGGTTGCTCACCAGCATGAGCAATGTGAATTTTATCTTTACTTTTCCTTAACTCGGCAAGCAATGATTTGGTTGTTTCAGGCAGTTTATTTGCATTTTTATTGGGTCTTGTACTATTGATTATCGATACCGCTTTTTCATACGCTGAGTCAAAAGAGCGATCGATACTATCCAGCATGCTCAAAAATTTATTATCTGTTATTGCTTTTCTTTTTACTAAGTCGTGCGCTATAAGTTTTTTTATAAGCAACGCGATATGGAACACCCAAACCTTAAGTTTATTATTATTTGCTATCCGCTCTTTGGTCTTAGAAACTATATGATGTGATAAAAAATAAAGTCCTGGATGATCAGTCTCCGCAAATAGCTCGCTCGATTCATTTCTATTGTATTCAGCCAATAACTGACCATAGTAATAATGGACTTTGTGAGGTTCCTCCAGAACCACCGAAACATATGATTTTATTAATGCTGGTGCAGATACAACTTGTTTTTGCTTTACATCACCGTAATCATCATATTGATGAGGTCTCCTTTCATAGTAATAAATGTATCCAGAACTACGTAGCGCATTGAAGAAGTCTTCCAAGCGGCGATGGTATGGTCTTATAGTAGCAAATGCTTCTTTGGTGACCTGAGACTGGCTATTTGTTGTTGCAATAATACTTCCGCTTATGTCGAGGTCTGATGTTTCGATTAGCTTAACTGTTAAGTACATTTCGTCATTAATGTAATCGGAATTATTGAATAGCACATGACTAGTTTGGCATCCATTGACGATTTGAAATTGCGATAGCTCGAACGTGTCACCCGATGGTGTTACTTTTTTTGCAACAATAGTCACACCATTATTTAGTATTGCAAACCGATCCTTTTCCTCTGGAGATTTTAGTGTCTTTTCTATTTCTGTATTGACTGGATTTTTCCCACCAAGAAAATCACGAACATTCCCAACAAAAAGCCCTTTATTTATATCTCCATCTTTCTTTGTGATCAGAGAAACAAAGTCCTTGCACTTAATAACCCCAAGGTATGTTGACTTCACGCCATTTATTGAAGGCAAAGCAATATGTCTTTGAAATGCAATTTGATGCTGTATTTCATTTTGCGCCTCTCTGTAAAGATCTTCTATTGCCTTGCCATCATGAATACTCCATTTTACAGTGGAGAATAAATATGGAATTGACTTTATTTGATTAATTTCACTATTAATTTGAGATTCTAGGTTTGTTTCTTTCAAATTAAAGTTACCAGCATAGCCATAAACCAATAATAAGGTTGGTAAGCTCCTTAGCTTCGAAGCTCTTGAATAAATAAGCTTCTTGATTTTATATGCTTTCGCGAGCTCCGATGGTATAGCGCTTTCATCATTGCCGAAAAATACTTTTACTGTACTAACAAATTTTAAAAAATCACCAAAGTCGAACTTATTAGAAGTCTTCGCTTGAACAAATACAAAGTTGACATCAAATTGCGCCTTTGTAAACAAGTCAGCATTTTCAACTGAATCAACTATAATTCCACCAATAATTACGGCAATCCCATCAATTCCAATACACTTCCCAGTGCCTACTTTTTCGAAATCAAATGAGTCATAATAATCTTCATTCAATAAACAGTAATTTAAAAATTTCTCAAACTGAATGTCGAGATCATCTTTTTCGAGCTCAAATCTTGTAATAAAGTCATTTAGCATTCCTTGTAAAATTATGTTATCCATTTACTCTCCATATTACTAATACGTTTTCGCTATGTTAAAAATAGAAAAAATATTATTAACAAGCAATTAGATTGGGTCTATAAATTTTGCGACATCGAATTATAGACGGTTTTTATTATATAAAGCGACAGTCTGCTGTTCATCTCTAATCAGTCGGCCATTAAACTGCTTTGTATGTCTTATTTGGGTCGAGTCCAGCCGAAGACTACTTTCAATGGCTTGCCCAATAACGGCCCTTCGTTGAGGTCATGGGCGGAAAAAGTCACCGGTATCGCCTAGAACCGGTTTGGCAGGCTGACACCGATCATTTGGGTATTTCGACCAGCGGCTATGGGAGTGACCGCTAGGCCCAAAGGTCCACCAGCGGAATACGCGGCCCGATATGCAGCGATTCAGTGGCCAAGTCCTTGTTTTCATTATAAATACGCTCCGGGAAATTTATGGATTTAACATAATTAATGTTATGCGAATACGCACCAATAGTTAGTGCCAGAGCGTCATGTGCCGTTTTCGCAACGTTGCCCTGTTAACCTTGTCGCGCGAAGCGAGCTGTCAACCGGCATCACGCCGACGGGGCGATCTGGCTCCAATCTCATCCCGAGATGGCTACCGCGTCAAAGACCTGGTCAATGGTAAATTAAGGTCGCTTTTGTCCGTCTCATGGTATGTGTGCCATAAGCAGCGGGATCAAGACCAATAGAGGTCACCCAATGTTCAACTATTCGAGCATATTGCCGCGTCGAAAGGTGTGGCGAATGATGAATTCGACTTGGGAAAAGGTACTGATCGGATTTTAGTTGCGCCTGACTAATCCAATTGGCCAAAGAGTCTCTGGTTTGTTCCGTTATCTCAAATTGAACTGGTCGATGCGTTTTCTGCTGCATTATCATTGCGCGTGATGATACCCGGCCACCTTGGGCAACGTCGCAAACTTTAAGCTTGACCAAATCGCATCCCCGAAGCTTGCTATCAATAGCGAGGTTGAAGAGCGCCAGTTCGCGGGTATTTTTGGCCATCTGCAAACGAATACGTATGGCCCAAATTTCCTTTAATTTTAGTGGTGACTTCTGGCCAATCAACTTGCCTTTGTTCCAAGGATCATGTTGCGCGTTTTGATTTACTGGGTTCATGACAGTCTCCAAACAGTGGTTTTAGGAGATTATTGTCATACTACCGTGACTAACCCTTTGGAACGGGGCTGATCGGGCCTGACTTGCACCGGCTCAGTTGTCAACGTCCTCGACGGTAACTAATCGGGTTTTTTTCGCCTAGTGCCCGCACAGTGCTAAGCAAGCTTTGCTCATGCCGGATAATGGTTTTGCCGTGGGCTTGAAGCACATAAGGTTGATCGACGATTGACCGAACCGGTTAGGCGTCCTTTATAGTGTTGCTATTAAAGATAATTTCCATCCAGATCGTAAAATGAATGACCAGTATCTTAGCAGTATCGACAACTTCAAAGAATTTACCCTGCCAATGCGGGATGGTGAACTGGTCGATTTTAGGCCTGTCCGGCCTGACGACAAAGAAACTATACAACAAGGCATGCTGGCTTTATCCTTGAAATCGCGCTACTTCCGTTTCTTTTCCCCCATCGCGAAACTATCCGATATCCAGTTGCATCATTTTACAGAAATCGATCAACACGATCATATTGCGTGGATTGCACACGCACATAATGAGCCTGAACATCAGGGCGTTGGGATTGCTCGGTTTATCCGTATTCAGGATCAGCCCACGATAGCCGAGTTTGCTCTGGTAGTCATCGATAGTTATCAACATCGGGGGCTTGGAACTGTTCTACTGGCAATGCTCGATCGGATCGCCAGTAAAAAAGGCATAGAGATATTAAGAGGTTTTGTTCTTGCCGATAACTCAGTCATGTTTAGTTGGCTAAGCAGGCTAGGCGCCAGTGGGGTATGTGAAATTGACCGTTATCGAATGGATTTAACCGTTAATGGGGACTTATTTTCTTTAACGGATTGGATCGAATCGGGGTGACAGGACCGCACCCATAACCGCTACCACATTAGCGATCAGGCGTTTTCCGCAACCAGCGCCCGGAACCAACGGCTTCCCCCCTCAGGGCTTGCCCTCTGCAAATACTTCCTACATTTATATACGCCATCGCTTGGTTTGCCAACTGCAGCGTAAGCTTGGGTTCCTCATTCTCCAGATGTTTCCAGCCACTAAGGAAATAGCTGGAGCGATTTCAGCTTGAAGACATGTAGAGCGTTCACTCCGCCAAAAAATTGCATCGGTGACCGGTCGAAGCTCCTCATATTGCGGACATCCGGTGTATTCCTTTTTCTACAAAGCTCCCTCTAACCTGTAAATCGCATTGATGTGATCAAATGCCCGTTTCTCAAAACTACTAAGCCAGCTTGAGATTGTTTGCTTGACAAAACATAACTACGATTACTAAGATAACACCGTTAAGTAAATAAATGGTGTTTATGAGCATATCCGAACGGCGTGAGCGGGATCGCCTGAAAGTCCGCAACAAAATTCTCGATGCGGCGCGCTGGTTGTTTGCCAGCGAAGGTTACGACGCAGTGA
This sequence comes from Methylomonas sp. MS20, assembly GCF_050275925.1. Lineage (NCBI taxonomy): Bacteria > Pseudomonadati > Pseudomonadota > Gammaproteobacteria > Methylococcales > Methylococcaceae > Methylomonas > Methylomonas sp. MS20. Next base: position 102,516 of record NZ_CP189963.1, on the reverse strand, counting down.
CGATGCGCCGCGTTGCCGAGGAAATTGAATATTCTCCCACCACTATTTATCTCCATTTCAAGGACAAGGATGCCTTGATTCGAGAACTGTGCCGGTTGGATATGATGTCGTTGATGCAGGCGATCCAAAACGCTGCCGACGAGCCAGAGCCGCTGGAGCGGCTGCGTAAGACCGGGATGGCTTACGTGACATTCGGCATCGAGTATCCCAATCACTTTCGGCTGATGTTTATGAGCAACCGGCTGCATGAAGTGGAACAACTGGCTGAAATGGGGCACGGCAAGCCGGAGACCGACGCTTACCTGCTGCTGTTGAATACGTTTGAAGATGCCATCGCAAAGCAATTGCTGGCTCCCGAATTTACCGATCCCCATTTGTTGGCACAAGCTTTCTGGGCTGGCACGCACGGCGTCGTCGCCATTCATATCAACCTTTACGGCGACCCCTGGATAGAGTGGCGTAGTGTCGAAGATACCGCCAAAATGACCATTAACGCGATGATCAGAGGAGTGCAACGATGAATCACAAGGTTTTGATGTTCTCGGGTTACGCTAGGTTCGGCAACAGTTTCATTTGTAGCCGAACCTTCTGCGCCCATGCGGTCGTAACCCAAGCGACGCATCTATCGCTAGATTGGCATGCCAAACTCATTGCTATGGCAGCCTTAAGCGCAATTTTTCTGACGGCCTGTTCAGAATCCAAGACGGCCGAGCCCCCGCCTCGACCGGTTCGAGTGGTCGAGGCGCAATACCGGCAAACGGCAACCACCGCCCGTTATTCCGGCGAAATCAGGGCTAGACACGAGAGTCCCTTGGCTTTCCAGGTTGGCGGCAAACTCGTCAAGCGTCTGGTGGACGTGGGAGCGACCGTTGAACGAGGCCAATTATTGGCGACCTTGGATCAAGCCGACGTGCGTTTGGACGAAGCCGGGGCCGAGGCGCAACTGGCCGCGGCGCAGGCCGAGCTGGATCAGGCCCGTAAGGATCTGGGCCATCTCGCCAATCTGCAGGAAAAAGATCTGGCCAGTCCGGCCGCCTTGGAGCGTCGCCGCGACCAGGTTCGTAGCGCCGAAGCCCGCGTCGCTGCCTTGCACGCCTCGTTGGGAAGTTATGCTCGCAAATCCGCCTACGCGGAACTGCGGGCCGACCGTGCCGGCGTCATCACCGCCGTCGATGCCGAGCCGGGACAAATCATCACCGCCGGTCAGGCTATCGTTCGTTTGGCGCAAACCGACGAAAAGGAAGTCGTGATCAGCGTGCCGGAAAACCGCTTACAGGACTTACGTACCGCCACTTCTATCAAGGTCAATCTGTGGGCGCAGCCCGAACAGTTCTACCAGGGCCGGCTCCGAGAGGTCTCGCCGGGCGTGGATGAGGTACTGCGGACTTATACTGCCAAGGTATCGCTCGCCGACGCCGACGCCGGTGTCAGCTTGGGCATGACCGCCACCGTGCATGTACAAAAAGACGACGCACGGCCCGCAGTTAGTCTGCCATTGACGGCACTGAGCCAAGATAACGGTAAAGCGTCGGTATGGGTGTTTGATCCTGCGACCAAAACCGTTAGTCCGCGCGCCGTCACCGTGGCAGGATACGACAGCGAGAATGCCAAATTGATTGAAGGGGTAGTCGAGGGCGAAACCATCGTTACCGCCGGCGTGCATAAGCTGGTTGCGGGGCAGAAGGTACGCCTGTTGGGAGTTAGCCCATGAAGTCATTGAATCTGTCCGACTGGGCCTTGCGCCATCAGTCTTTCATTGCCTATTTGTTGGTGGCCGTCTCCTTGGCTGGAACGCTAGCTTATTTCACGCTGGGACGAGCCGAAGATCCGGATTTCACCATCAGGACCATGGTCGTCAGCGCCGAATGGCCGGGGGCGACGGCGCGGGAGATGGAACAACAGGTGACCGATCGCCTGGAAAAGAAATTGCAGGAGACGCCCTGGCTGGATTACGTGAAGAGTTACTCCGAGTCCGGCCGCTGCTTCATCTTCGTCAACCTCAAGGAATATGCCCCCAATGCACAAGTGCCCGATGCCTGGTATCAGGTGAGGAAGAAACTGAAAGACATCGCCCATACGCTGCCAGAGGGCGTGCGCGGGCCGTTTTTCAACGACGAGTTCGGCGACACCTACGGCACGATTTACGCTTTCACTGCCGACGGCTTTACTCATGCCGAACTAAAGGACGCCGTGGACGACGTGCGCCAGGAGCTGCTGAGAATTCCCAGTGTCGCCAAGGTCGATTTGATCGGCGTCCAGCAAGAGAAGGTCTATATCGAGGCTTCTCACCGTAAATTGGCAACGCTGGGCATAGACCCGATGATCATCGCCAAGACCCTGCGCGAGCAGAACGGCCTGAATCCCGCCGGCAGCATCGACACAGCCAGCGATAAGCTCTACCTGCGCGTCAGCGGCGACTTGAAATCGGTCGAGGCGATACGCGAAATCGGCATCGAAGCCAATGGTCGGCAGTTCCGGCTGGGCGACATCGCCCGGGTTTATCGCGGTTACGCCGAACCCATGACACCCAAGTTCCGTTACAGCGGAGAAGACGCCATTGGGTTAGCGGTATCGATGACCAAGGGCGGCGACATCCTGGCCTTGGGCGAACAACTATCCGCCGAGATCAACCGATTGTCGGCCAACCTGCCGGTCGGCATCGACGTGCATCAGGTATCCGATCAGCCGGGCGTCGTCAGGGAGTCCGTCGCCGAATTCATGAAGAGTCTGGAGGAGGCGCTGGTCATCGTGCTGGCGGTCAGCTTCCTGTCCCTGGGCTGGCGCACCGGCTTGGTGGTGGCCTTGTCCATCCCCTTGGTATTGGCTATTACCTTTTTGGTGATGAAGTTGTTGGGCATCGATTTGCAGCGCATATCGCTGGGCGCGCTGATCATCGCCTTGGGGCTCTTGGTGGACGATGCGATCATTTCGGTCGAGATGATGGTGGTGAAGATGGAACAGGGCTGGGACAGGATCAAGGCGGCGACCTTCGCCTACACCTCCACGGCCTTTCCGATGCTGACCGGCACCCTGGTGACGGCGGCGGCCTTCACGCCGGTCGGCTTCGCCAAGTCTTCCGCCGGCGAATATTGCTTCACGATTTTTGCGGTGGTGGGCATTGCCTTGTTGGTGTCCTGGCTGGTCGCCGTGATCTTCACGCCCTATATCGGTTATCTGCTATTACCGGATCTCACGGGTCACGGTGTGCAAGACGAGGCCGAGGTCTATAACCGCAGTATTTATCCGAAATTCCGGCGGCTGATGGCCGGCTGTCTGCGCCGCCGACGCTGGGTACTGACGGCGACCGCCGTGGCATTTGTGCTGGCGATGACTTCGTTCCATTGGGTCGAACAGCAGTTTTTCCCGTTTTCCGCACGTCCCGAAGTGCTGGTGGATCTTTGGCTGCCCCAGGGATCGTCCATCTTGACCACGGAGCGTGAAACCCAAAAAGCCGAAGCCTTGCTGAAAGACGATCCGGACATCGTCAACTACGTCAGTTACGTCGGTGCCGGCTCGCCCCGCTTTTACCTGCCCTTGGATCAACAATTGGAGCACGACAACTTTGCCCAGATCGTGATACTGACCAAGGATATGGCGGCGAGGGAAAAACTGATCGCCCGCTTGCTCGCCGCGTTCGACAACGACTTTACCTTGCTGCGCGCCCGCGTCAACCGGCTGGAAAACGGGCCGCCGGTCGGCTTTCCGGTCCAGTTTAGGGTGTCGGGGCGCGACATCAAACAAACCCGCGCCATTGCCGAGGAAGTTGCCCAGGTCATGCGCGGCAATCCGCATACACTGGACGTGCAGATGGATTGGAGCGAGCCCAGCAAGGCGGTGCGTCTGGACGTGGATCAGGATAAGGCGCGGGTATTGGGCGTCAGTTCCAAGGACATTTCCCTGGCACTCAATACCGAGCTGTCGGGATTCGGAATCACCGATTACCGGGAAAACAACAAATTGATCGAGGTGCTGGGCCGCGGCGAACCCGGCGAGCGCAACGACCCGTCGTTGATCGAGGAGATCAATATCCAGACCCGAAACGGCAAGTCGGTGCCGCTGAGCCAGTTGGTGCGTGCCGAATACGGTTTCGAGGAAGGCATCATCTGGCGCCGCGACCGTTTCCCGACCTTCACGGTGCGCAGCGACATCCGCGACGACACTCAAGCGCCGGAAGTGACCGCTCAAATCGAGCCATTGTTGCAAGCCCTGCGCGCCAAACTGCCCGACGGCTATCGGATAGAAGTGGGCGGCGCGGTGGAGAGCAGCCAGAAGGCTCAGGCCTCGATCAATGCGGTGATGCCGGTGATGCTGTTCGGCCTGGCGACCTTGCTGATGATGCAGTTGCAGAGCGTCAAGCGTACCGCGATGGTACTGTTGACGGCGCCGCTAGGACTGATAGGCGTGGCGGCCTTTCTATTGATCTTCGATCAGCCTTTCGGCTTTGTCGCCACATTGGGCGTGATTGCACTGGCCGGGATGATCATGCGCAATTCGGTGATCCTGGTCGATCAGATCGAGCATGACATCGCCGCCGGCGTCAGGCCTTGGGATGCAGTGATCGAGTCCGCCGTGCGCCGCTTGCGCCCTATCGTGCTGACCGCCGCCGCGGCAATCCTCGCGATGATCCCCCTGGCCGGTAGCGTGTTTTGGGGACCGATGGCCGTGGTGATCATGGGCGGCTTATTGGTGGCTACTGTGCTGACCTTGATATTCCTGCCGGCTTTGTATGTGGCTTGGTTTGGGATACGGGAGGAATGAAGATGGCTATGCACTTTTCTGAGTCCTGCGCGGCGCGCGGGAATGAGACCACACTTATTTTTCGGCGGCTAAGTCTGCTGGGTCTTGCCGTCTTGCTCACCGCCTGCGCGGTGGGCCCAGATTATCAGCCGCCGCAGCCGGCCATGCCGGAACGCTGGACCGAAGCGGCCCCGGCAACCACCGTCGCTGCCGCTAATGAACTGGCGCAATGGTGGCGGGGCTTCAACGACGACAGGCTGAATCGGCTGGTCGAGCGGGCGCTGCAAGGCAACCTCGATCTCAAGGCGGCAGGAGCCCGCATCCAGGCCGCCAGAGCTCAACGCGATGTGACCGACGCGGAACGCTGGCCCAGCGTCAACGCCTCCAGCGCTTTTCAACGGCAACGGATCAGCCCCAATGCCTTACTGGGTGCGCTGGGTTCGATACAAGGAGGAGGCCAAGGTAAGAACGGTCTGCTTTCCACGCTGGGTCCTCTCGGCACGCCGTTTAACCTGTTCCAGGCCGGTTTCGACAGCTCCTGGGAACTGGACCTATTCGGCGGCATCCGCCGTCAACAGGAAGCGGCTGAAGCCAACGCCGAGGCGATAGCCGATAGCCAGCTCGACGTACAAGTCAGCCTAGCCGCCGAAGTGGTTAGGACCTATCTGGAATTAACGGCGCTGCATTCCCGGCTGGCTATAGCCGAAGATAACCTGAAAAACCAGCGTGAGATCTTGCGTCTGGCCGAGGCCGGCTTTCAGGAAGGCATGGCGACGGCACTGGATGTGCAGCGGGCGAAAGCTGAATTGGAAACGGCCGAGGGCAGCGTTGCACCTATCTCAGCGCAGATCAAGAATACCCGGCATGCTCTGGCGCTGTTGGCCGGATTGCCGCCTGCCGGATTGGAAGGCGAATTGGCAGAAGTCCAGGCGGCGATTCCCGTCCCGCCTGCCGTTCAGCCAGGCATGCCCTCCGATTTGCTGCGGCGGCGGCCCGACATCCGCCAGGCCGAACGCACGGTAGCATCGGCTTCCGCATCCATCGGTGCGGCGGTGGCGGAATTATTCCCCAAATTATCCCTGACCGGTGCGGCCGGCTTTCAGAGCCAGGATTTGAGCAACTTCACCAGCCTGTCCAGCGGTTTCTACGGCTTCGGTCCGCGCGTTTCGCTGCCCATTTTCCAGGCCGGTCGCCTGCTGGCGAACATCGATGCTCAAGAAGCCCGTCACCAGGAAGCGCTGATGGCCTATGAAAAATCGGTTTTAGCGGCGCTGCGGGAAGTCGAAGACGGGCTGTCCACGCTGCAGGGCGAACACAGCCGGCGGTTGGCCCTGGAAAGCGCCGTGCAGTCGGCAAAAAAGGCCGCGGAAACCGCGGAGGCTTATTACTCCGAAGGCGAGGCCGATCTCTCAAGTGTGCTGGATAGCCGCCGCAGTTGGCACAATGCCCGCGAGCAACTGTTGCAAAGCCGTTTGGCGTGGGCGACGGGGCATGTTGCTTTATATAAAGCTTTGGGCGGGGGATGGTGACAGTAGCTTTACTTCGCATGAAACGGGGGTGCGTAACTACTATATCGTAGGAGAAGGTATCGATCTGCTGCGGTGCCTTCTCAAAGGGGATGGGTTTCTACGACCTAAGTCTCGGCTTACTGGCACTCGTCATCGCCATTCCGGTAATCCAGGGCATGAGCGGCGCACTGCCGAAAGAGCAGTAGTGTTGTTCGCGCGGAAAAACCAACGGACTTTTCATATCCATCAATAAAAGGTAGCAACAATGGATCAATCTATCATCAGCGGGCTTTCCGCTGTTCTCGGGTCTTTGGTAGGTGGAGTTTCCAGCATCGCGACCGCGCGGTTTACTCAAAAAGCCCAGAGCAAGCGTGAATCGATCAATGCTGAAATACGCCGGCGCGAACTGGTCTATACCGAGTTCATTGATGAATGCTCCAAGTTGGCGATGGATGCCTTCGATCGCACGCTGGAGCATCCCGAAACCCTGATGAATGCCTATGCGCTGCTGAACCGTATCCGACTTACTTCTTCGGATTCGGTCGTTGATGCCGCGGACCAAACGATAAAGCGTATCGTGGAACAGTATTTTCGACCCAAACTGTCTATAGAAGAACTACCCAAAATGGCGGCTTCTGGACTTGCAGACCCGCTGAAAGACTTCAGTTTTGGCGCCAGGCAGGAACTGCTCCGACTGAGCCGTGATAGCTAAGCTTCCGGAGCCAGTGTTCCGAGTTTATAAAGCAGCCTCGGCCACGCACCATGACGTTGGTCATCTGCGACGAAGACCGCTCATTGCTCAGTAAACACTAATTTCATCTGCAAATCGTTAGCGCCGTAAATCCAACAATTAGGAGGAATTAACATGACTGAATTTTCAAACGACCAGGGCATCGCAATAGTGCTGCTGGAAAAACTTACCAGTGAGATCATACCAAGAGCCAAAAGCATTCAGGAAAGGCTGGCAAATGGGGAGCATTTAGATCATTGGGATAGGCAGTTTTTGGAGGACTTGATTAGGGATGCCCAACGAATTAAACCATTAGTAGACCAGCATCCTGAGTATCAAGCGTTATATGCCCAAGTTGCTCATTTGTATAAACAGATTACTGATCAAGCATTATTGAATGAAAAAAATTAGAATCGCATACCAATTGGCGTATCGATGAAATCACGAATTGGTTCTTTACGGAAGAGTTTGATAGTCCGGCTAATAGCCTTGTCGGCCGTGGTGTCCATTCTGGTTGGCGGCGGCGTATTTTGGCTGGAGCGCGGGCGGTTCGAAGCCGTCATCGCCGAGCGCACCCATCTCGCCATCGAATTACTGAAACTACGGATCCAGGATATTGAGGCACTCAGCCATCGCCCCTGGGAATCGCAGGTACAGCAAGCGGTGGACGATTTGCGGAAAGTTTCCACGAACAGTGCCTTCGGGCATTTTGTCTGGTTATCGATTCACAATGCCAAAGGCCTGGAAATTGGGCGCATGGAAGATTTGGACTATCCCCAGCTACAAACTCTGATTCAGAACCATGATCGACAAGCCGCCGCTAGCGGAAACAAGCTTGCCTTGACGCCATTGATAGGGCCTGACGGCAACCCCGTGTATGCGATTGGCTTGAACATCATGGATGCCGATGGCCGAATCGTGGCGACATTAAGGGGTCTTTATTCGGTTGCTCCGCAGGCTATCGCGGAATTATGGCGCGATATTATCCATTCGGTTGCCGTTTCGGTATTGCTGGTGATGCTGGTGACCTCTTTGCATTATCCGGTGGTGCGCCGCTTATTCGATCACCTTGGACGATTATCGATACATCTGCTGGATGCGAATCTGGAAACCTTACAAGCTTTTGGCAGTGCGATTGCCAAACGCGATAGCGAGACCGACGCGCATAATTTTAGGGTGACTATTTATGCCGTCAGGCTAGCCGAGGCGGCTGGATTGAACGCCGGCCGTATTCGCACGCTAATTAAGGGCGCTTTTTTGCATGACATTGGCAAAATTGCCATCCGGGATCATATATTGCTGAAACCCGGAAAGCTGGATGCCGGCGAATTCGAAGTCATGAAAACCCACGTTTTGCATGGACTGGACATCATCAATCATTGCCAATGGTTACGCGATGCCGGCGATGTCGTCGGTAACCATCATGAAAGATTCGACGGCAGCGGTTACTATTCAGGTCTGAAAACCCAGGAAATTCCGCTGACGGCACGTATTTTCGCCATCGTCGACGTCTTCGACGCCTTGACGTCGGCGCGTCCTTACAAAATGGCATTGAGCTACGAAGATTCGATAGATCACCTCCAACGAGAGGCTGGCAAGCATTTTGATCCGGAGTTGTTAAACGTTTTCGTGGGCATTGTAGAGCCTTTATACCATCGCTTCGCGCGGCATGAAGAAGATGCCAGAAATGAATTGGCAAACATCATTCAACGATACTTTAAATGTGATATTTCTGATTTATTTGACGAAAATCTTTAACTTATTGTCATGGTCCAGCATCAGATCGCGGTAGAAGTACCGCTTGCCTGATATATCCCCCGAATTGTCTGAGGCCTACCGCTAATGGCTTGCAACTCTTGGTCGCAGTGAGGCAGTTATAACAGCATTTTGCTCGCCGAATACCGGACATTCCACGGAGTCTTAGGATACCTGAACTATTGAAATTGGATAGTGACCACGACCGGCGGGTTTTGGCCGAAACTGTGAATTCGCCGAGTTCAGTGAGCCTATCCCGATAGCTGACGTTCAAATTTTAGGGTTTCGATGAAACCAAATTCTAAGTGTTATAGGAACTATACAACTCTCCGGCATTCAGAATCTGCATGAGCATGTTGCATCTGACTGGATATCAAGAGACAAAATTTCTGGGGTTCCGGCTTACATCCCCAATAAGCTAAAAGTTATCCGGCCACAATCTTGCGCCGTGAAATACAGCCAATATTTGAATTTATTGTTCTTTTAATTGATAGGGCAATATGTATTGTGTGCCGACAACCACTAACTCCCTTGTTCCATCGACGCGGCCAGCGCGGCCTAGCTGTGGGTTGTCTTGCAGCAAGACAGCGCGTACTTTGATTTCAGCTAATAGTCTGCGGGCTGCGTTGGGATTTTCTTCGGCGATAAATGTAAATATCTCGCGTAAGTCCTGTCGGGCGGGTTCGGTCCAAACGAGTTTCACACCCTACCCTTGGATTTTTGTTCGATCAGTTCTTCCATTTCACGCATGACATCGTCATGATCGACCAATTCACCACGGTCGGCGGCCGCTATACCTTGGGTGATTTTCTCGACCTGCCAAGCATGGGTTTTCAAGTATTCCCGTAAAGCTTGATTCACTAGGTAATTGCGTGATCGATCTAATGCCCCAGCAATAAAATCGAGTTGATGCACCATGTCTGATTCAGCCCTTACGGTAAATGCTTCGGTTGCCATGGTTGCCGCTCCGGTTAATGGTGGTTCATTTGTAATCGTATCGCATAACTTAACGTACTGCCGGAATTGATTGATAGCCTTTTTTACATTTGGCCGCGCACAACTTCTTCCCGGCGACGATGGCTTCTTCCTGGGTGTCGAACCACTCCTTTCTGACGGTACCGGGTGACCCTACCCTGCCCAGCGACCAATCATCGAATAGACCAGGCGCCACAAACATTTGGTAAAACCGATGCATGTTGTCTTTGTCATCGTGTCGTTACAAATACACATGATTCATCACTTACTCCCCAGAAGAGTGGATCGTATTTTCACTTTGCGGGGATTTCATCGCCGCTTCCCGAATCCGCAGAATGGTTTGCAGGGTGGTTTTGAATTCCCGAGCTAACTCCGAAACGTTGCGGCCAGCGGCCAAACGTTTGACTACTTCAACACGATCTTCCGCATTGAGCGCCGGCGGCCTGCCAAATTGTTGCCCCGCTGCCTTCGCGCGACTAATGCCCGCTTGGGTTCGCTCAATCAGCAAGTCACGCTCAAACTCGGCGACCGCTGCGATCACCTGCATAGTCATCTAGCTGGCAGAACTGGTCAGATCAGCGCAAAGTCGGGTAATATTTAGCAGCCTGTATGAAGAGCCTCCATGACTGAAGCGTTACTACTCTTGTTCATCCTGACTATGGTGTATTTCATGACGAAGAAACCTAAAACCACCCCCGATCCCCTATCTACAATAGCCAAAACAGAACAACCTGCAACGCCGGTAGCGAGTAAATCTACTGCTAAAAAAACCAGCACCGCGCAGAAAACCCCAAAAAAGACCTCGGATGTCGAAGCCAACGCTAAGGCTGAACAGACAGCTACGGTCAAAGCGACTAAAAAACTAACTGAAACACCTACAGCAGCTATAACTCCCACTGCCGAAACCGAACAGCCTAAAACTACCAACACCACCGCTAAAAAATCCAATCCAGCGAAGAACGCGCCGAAGAAGTCTGAAATCGCGGTCCCGGAACCCGTAGAGGCAACGTCGGAAATATCGGCAAGTGAACGGACCGGTTTAACCGCAGGCAGCATTTGGCATTTCTTATCCGAGAACGGCGCTACCTCGGTTACAAAACTGATTAAAGAACTGCCGGAAGAAGAAAAATTCATCCAGCGAGGTATTGGCTGGTTGGGCCAGGAAGGCAAAATTACACTGAGCATCGTTGACCGGGCCGAGATGATAGCGCTGAAAGAATAGCTTTGCTGTAATAGGACGGGTGATGGCCAATCAGTTCGGACGAGCTGACAGTCGCATGGCGACCCATAGGAGGCAATCGCTCTAGTTTTGCAATGTCCGCAAACTGATAATAAGCCGATGTTTTGATTGTTGTAGTCAGTTAGGTTTTTAGCTTCTCAAACCTGCGACCTTTAGCATCCAGTTACACAAAAAAGGCACCCGAATGAGCCGGATTCGTAACTTGAAGATACTTAAACTCTTTCATTTCTGCGGCGACGCGATGCAAAACTAAAAACACCCAGGCCGATAAGCATCAAGGGGAGTGCTGCTGGAAGTGGAACGCTAGAAGGGCTAGCGGTGAAGCTGATCGTCCGCAATGCGAATCCGTCCGTCACTCCGTTGCCTTCCACATAAAAATTAATAGTGTTAATTCTACTTTGTCACATTTCATTCCAACGCCACTTGAGAGCATCTGGCGTGGGATTCCTTGGCCTTTTGTCGCAGATCATGTCGCTTAGTGATCACGTCCGCCAATTCTTCAGCCGTGAGTTGTCGACGTGGCAATAGATGGGCCAGCGCCGTCACTAAGTCGTTGAATGACAGCATGGGCCACTGTGGGCGGCCGGCCTTTTTCTGCTTGACCAGAAACAAGGTTCCGAGCATCACCAAGGCCATATGATGATGCCAGGCATCCCAGCGGCGCACTTGATAGTCAGCCATGCCGCATTCGCTTTTCGCCTCGCGAAAACTGTGCTCAATGAAGAAGCGTTGCGCCTGTACCCGCGCCAGTTCTTGCCAAGGCGTATCCAGCGGCGCATTGGATAAGCAAAAGTGCGAGATCGTGTCCGCGCCGACTTCACGTCGTACCAACAAATGCCAGCAACGCGCGGTTTCTTCTTGCCCATCCCACACCCAGACCAGGCCATGCAAATAGTCGGCGACCAACAACCCTTTTTCGCCCTCGCGCAAGGTCAGCCGTTGCCAGGCTTCGGGCGCTTGCGCCGCAGCCCATTGATCCACGCGTTGTGCCGTGCATTGCGGTTGACGATGGTTTGGTTTTCTACCGCGTCCTGACCAATCAGGCACCCGCGGCTCAGGGTCTTGCCGATAAATCGTGTGGTCGCAATGGACATCGGCTACAAACCGGCAACCTTGTTCATCGACGCTCCGCAGAAAAGCCGGTTCCTTGCCGTAGCCACCGTCAATGCCGACGTAGCCGAATCGAATACCACGTTGCCGGGCGGTTTCCAGCATCGCCAGCGCCAGTTGCGATTTACTGAAAAACTGCCGCGCCTCCTTGGGAATCGCCGCCTTCTTGCAGCGCTCATCATCGCCGCACCAGTCCTTGGGTAAATACAGACGGGTGTCGATCAGGGTGGCCAGGTCGCCTCGACACAAGGCCGCGAAGACGCCGACCTGACAGTTATCGACTTTACCCAAACGTCCGTTCCACTGCCGGGCCACACCGGCGGACGCCTCGCCTTTCTTGGCGAAGCCGCTTTCGTCGAAAATCAATACCGCATCGCGACCGCCCAACAGATCGTTTGTTTCCAGCGCGATCTGTCGTCCAAACCCCTCCCAATCCACGCTGCCTTCGGTCAACATGTGCTGCATCGATTGGTGATCCACTTCATTCACCTCGCTCATCCGCAGCATATTGGCCCGTTCCGATTGGAACAGCCCCCGCATATAGCCCTCAAATGTGGCTGTGGAGTCGCGGGTAGAAGACACGAAAAACGATGAAAAAGCCGCCAAATGCGCGCTGAGCGCCTCTGGGATGCCTTGAAGGGCGCGAATGAGCGATGTTCTAGAATTTTCACGACATAATCGTAATTAACTATATAAAACAATGGCTTATTATATCTCAATTCAGCCTTTTTAGGTAGCAAGGCTAATGTGACAAAGTAGAATTAAGCCCGGAAATAAATCCGGACGTAAGATTAACAACAGATCCATATCCGTAAGTTGGGCCACTTCCCCAAGGGATTAAGCTACCTCCATTCAAACTAAATTTGGGAACCCAAGTCCCTCGACTTGCATAACCTTCACCAGAATCATCCGCTGCCCACTGGAATTGGAGATTTGCGGTGGCGGGATTGTAACCAGTCAAATCAAATGTTTGACGGAAATTAAAGAAAGTCCAGGTCTCCATCCCTCCATTTGTCCCTGTTGTATTATTTGCAATCCACTCTGATCTCGATGCGATCGCTGTAGCGGTGACAAAACCGGTCTGAGAAAAAGAGGAGTACAAACCATCCACTCCCCCAACGTTAGTAGCTACCTCCCACGCACTAGTTAGATCGTTCCATCAATATGATTACGAATTAAGCCACCGCCAAGTCAAACTTTTTCCAGCGGAAAACGACCGGAGCGGCATTCATTTCAGCAACGCCCTTCAGAATGCGCGCCTTGAGTTCGGCGATTGAGGCGACGCGGATATGGCGAAGGAAGGTCCGGGCCATTTTCGAGAAGGCGCATTCGATCAGGTTAAGCCAGGAACCGTGTTTGGGGGTGTGAACGTACTCGAAACGCCCCGGCCGCGTCGCCAAATAGGCCATCGTTTCCTTCGATAGGTGCGATGAATGGTTATCCAGGACGACACGAATGATGGCCTGTGGCGGGTAGTAAGCGTCGATCGACTGGAGCAACGCGATGAATTCGCGGCTGCGATGCCGGTCTTCAACCTGAGCAAACACGTGGCCGGTATGGAGGTCGATACCGGCCAGGATCGAAACGGTACCATGCCGAACGTACTCGTAATCCCGACTCAACGTCGGCGCCTTGCCCGGCACCGGCGGCAAGTCCGGGGCCGTCAAGCCGATCGCTTGAACCCCTGGCTTCTCATCGACGCTGACCGTGTAAATCGGATTCGGCCGCCCCTCATGAACAGCACCTTCGGCGTAAAGTGAAACGTCCCGATAGACGATCAATACCTCACGCATCTTCCGGTCGAAGTCGGGATCCCGCTTCTCCAGGTAGTAGCTGATCTTGTGGGGCTTGAGTTGGTTCTCGTCGAGAATCCGCCAGATCGTACTTTTGCCAGCCCCGGTAAGACGCGGAAATCCCGATGGCTCGGCTTGTTCGGACACATAACTCGCCAATGCCGAGATGCTCCACAATTCCGCGGCCAGCCCAAACGCTTTCGGTTGGGTGCAGGCGATGCTGACCACCCAAGCCTTGGCCTCATCGGTGATTTCAGGCGCGTGAGGTCGATGATAGGTGTCCTTCAGTCCCGCCTGGACGCCAGCCGCCAGCGCCTTGTCGATACATTTGTAAATCATCGGCCGGCTCACGCCCAATTGTCGCTGAATCGCACTGATCGACAGGCCTTGGGCGTACTGAAGCAGAACCCGGGCGCGTTCCACTTCACGTACCGGCGCCGTACGCGAGGCCGCCAGTTCAGACAACTTGGTTCTTTGCTCGTCAGTCAACACCAGGGCCGCTCGCCCACTTCTCCGTCCCATGATCCCCCCCAATTTGAATAGGATAAGGATCATGACTCTCTATGGCATATTTGTAAATAGATTAACGGAACGATCTACTAGCGTTGGCAGTGGCTTCAAAAGATAGCACAGATGCTTCGCTTTGCCCGGTCAAAATGATAGAAATAACAGTGGCCAAAAGGCCGACGCTACGTCTTGTTGAATTTGATTTCTTAACGTTTTTTTTCATAGAAACCTCGACGAAATAAGGTTTTATTTATTGTTTTATGCCACAAAGGCCAGCTCCAGGAATTTTTGTCTCCCAACCTAAAGAGGCATTTCCCATGCTCGCAATAGGTTTATTGCTTTTTGCGAACTGTGTCAAGATGGATTTTTGAGCAAATGCTGACTACTTAGAAGGCGTGACTGTTTACTTGCCTCTTCTATGGCAGCTATTGAACCGTTTTTACTCATTCGGGAAGCTCATCTGCCCGACGGCTTTTGGCCAGGTCGAGTCGAAGGCGACGCAAAATTGCTCGTCTAGAAGCGGTCGTTCGTTGGAGTGACGGACGATAAATTACGCCGACATCATCAAGGACCGGTTTTGGCCGGAGGGGCCTAACGGCTGGAGATCCAACAAGTTATTGGCGCCAAATTCCCATTGATTTCAACCAAACATGCTTTAACCAGCCACGGGCACTTAGTCGTCTTGCAGTCGATCTAATACTTAACGCCCAAACCATGCTTGCCAACCTGTCGATCACTTGTCGTTCTGTTGTCGTCTTTACTTTGAGCGATTGCATAACGCACAGTCCAACACTATCGTCGATTCCGTAGAACGAAAATGCTTGTAATCGTAAAATCGGATATTCGCGCTTTCACTCAACAAGAGTGAGCAGTCGGGAATATTCCGGCCACCGGTTACCATCGAAACCGTGGTTTTAAAATGCCGCAGTCCAGATTCGCCATAGACTTTGGCAATACTCGGATGCAGCGGGTTTAAATAGTAATGCGCTTCGATCTGTTGGCCATTTAGAAACGCCACCAGCGATTTAAACTCGTCGAATCGCGTCATTATCCAAGGCGAAACAGACTTTGGCCCCCTACCCTGCTCGAATTGTCTGTTGACGAATTCAGTTTCGTTTCTCTGTATTTCCGTCTCGTACCGAACCAATTGATACCGGCCCGTTTCGTCGATGTCGTATCGAACGGAGATGGTGTGATGGTAGGCATCAAACAAATACCCTATCCCATCGCCGAGGCTGGGTTCGAACAGGTAGTCCAAATAGAATTTCCAGCGCGATTCGCCGGTCACGATCGGATGCAATCGATTGGCCGGGCCCGCGTTCACCGGGTCTGAAAAGGCGAACGGCTCCAGTCCGTAGACGATGCGCTTCAGCGGCAGCCCTTGTCCGATCAAGGCCTTGATCGTTTCAAGAATTTCGCCAGGCCGCCCCGCTAAGAAGGCCAGGTTGTAACAGCGATTGTCGGGGAAATACACCGCCAACAGCCGTGGATCGAGCAAGCCCATCACCGACGAGCCGACCAGAAGGCAATCGATCGCCTGTTCCGAGGCGGGTGCCGAGAGCGTATTCAACAAATGCCGCACCTTGAGGTAGCGTTCGTTGGTCGCCGGCGACGTGTAGGGTTCCGCAACCCCTCGGTCGACGTCGAACACTTGGTAGGGATTGACCCACCAGTTCCACGCCGGCATCGCCCCGCCGATCAATGCGGATAAGGCCACGGCGGCCCGCCAGCAATGGCCGAACTTAAAACGACCAGTAGATGAAGCTTTCATGGGCTGCGGATAACCAGGTGCCGGCGAAGAACAAACCAGCGAAGACGGCGAGCGCCTTCAAATTCGGGGTCAAGGTGTCGAGTTGCGCTTGCGCATGGCGGTAGCGCAGACAAACGGCCAGTAAGAAGCCGATGGCGAGCATGTCCAGGCCGTTGATCAGCCCCGAAATCGGAACCGTCTCGGACCCGAACCAGCCGGCGAGCATGACCGGCACCGATATCCCTTTGAGTCCCAACATCGCCTGCCAGATCTGTATTGCCTGGTCAACGTTCGCCGCCCTAAATAGCACCCAGGCGAAAAATACACCCAGCAAGGTCAAGGTGCTGGCCAGATAGCCCGGCATCGAATAACCGGTCTTAGTCCACAGCCGATACAGCGCGATCATACCGCCGTGCATCGCGCCCCAGGCGACGAAGGTCCAGGCGGCACCGTGCCATAAGCCGCCCAATAGCATCGTCATGATCGCCGCCCACAGACCACGGTAAAAGCCTTGCCGGCTACCGCCCAGCGGGATGTACAGATAGTCGCGCAGAAACCGCGAGAGCGTGATGTGCCAGCGCTTCCAGAAGTCGGCGATCGTGTCGGCTTGGTACGGCGAATTAAAGTTTTGCGGCAGCACGATTCCGAACATCAGTCCGATGCCGATGGCCATGTCGCAATAGCCCGAGAAGTCGAAGTAGATTTGCAAGCCGTAACCCACCGCCGCTACCCAGGCTTCGCAGAGCGTGAGTTGATTGCTGAGTCCAAACAAGGGATCCACTACGGCCGCCAGGCGATCGGCGATCACGGTTTTCTTGCACAACCCGGCCGCGAACAGGAACTGGCCTTTGGTCATGCGTTCCGGATCGAAGCGGATCCCTTGCTTGAGCTGCGGCATTACGTCGGAATAATGGAGGATCGGGCCGGCAATCAGATGCGGGAAAAACGAGATGGAAAACGCGAAGCGGCGCAGGTTGAAATCCTCGACCCGGCCTTGGGCGCAATCGACTAAATAGGCGATCGCCTGAAAGGTGAAGAACGAAATCCCGAGCGGCAAAACCACGTGTAGCAATGGCCACTGGCTGCCGGTCAGCGCATTACCCGTCTCAATCAGAAAATCGGCGTATTTGAAATAGGCCAGCAGCCCCAGATTGTAGAGAACCCCCACGGCGAGCAGGACGTTGGAACGGGTGAAGGCCATCCGTTTGCCCCAGTAGAAATTCAGCAAGGCGTTGACGACCAACAGCACGGCATACTCGCGGCTCCATGCCGCATAGAACAACACCGAACTGGCGACGATGCACCACTGCGCCGTATTTCCGTAGTGTCGCGACATGAACCACCACCAACACACCAGGGTCGCCGGCAGAAACAGGTAGAGGAATTCGGGGACGGTGAACAGCATATCGACGTCGCCCCCGGTTATGCCGTGCGGTCCGACGCGGACTTGGCCAGGGCAGCCAAGGCTTCTAGCGTATCGGGGTGATGCGCCAATGTGCTGGCGGAGGGGTCCACGACCTTATTCTCAGGATCCAGCAAGACGGTCATGCTAATCACCACGCGGAACAGCGAAGCGCTACGGCTTAAGTGAATCAGGTATTCACACACCCGCCGGCAATGCTCGCTGTCTTCAACAGAAAAGGGCTCCGCTTCGTCTTCATCGTCCTGCGATTTGACGATGTTCTCGGGCAGGCTGGCGCCGTCGCGGCGGCTGATCGCTTCCAGGGCACTGGTCAGTTCCAGCGCCATGTCAAGGTCCGCGGGGTTCGCCTTCGCCATCTTCATTTTGATGCTCCGGCATGTCGAAAGTCCCAAGGGGCCATAGGATTTTGGTCTTGCCACAACCCGCGCCGCTGATTCCGAGCGTCCCGCTCGGCTTGAACAAACACCGGATCGCTGGTGTATGGCCGATACACCCAGGCCCAGCCCTTGGCCACTTGTGCCAAGTTAACGTCCTGACCTTCCAGGTCGACGTGGCCGATGAGGCGGCCATAGCGATCGGTTTGGGTATGGTCGACCGTGACCCGGCGTTGATACACGGCATTGGCTAATCCTTGTCGGGCAGCCGGGCCATAAGTTTGGCTGAGTTCCGGCGCATCGATATTGGCCAAGCGCAGTTTTAAGGTCTGCCGATCGTCGGTCTGTAAAGTGAGCGTGTCACCGTCGTGTACGCCTAAGACTACACCGGCCAGACGCTGCGCCTGGGCGGCGGTACCGAGAAGAAATAACCCTAACAGGGTCATCAGGCGGCCTGTCTGTCGGTATCGATTCATTGTGTGGCTCCTGGCTATACCCGTTTTTGGGTGTGGGCGAAATAGATATTCATCGCCAAGGCGATGCCGACACAGGCGATCGGCATCGCTTGAGGCGGAATCGGAAATGGGAAGGTCAAGCCGAGCAGCAGCAAGTAGACAATGCCGATGACGGCGTAGAAGCTATAGCGGTGGGCCAAGGGGCTGGAATAATCGAAGTTGGATTGCTTGATTTTGCGTTGTATCAAGCCGTCCACCGCACTGGGAATAACCGAGGCGATTAGAAACGGCCACCACGACAACAGCAAAAACAAACGCCGTAGCGATTGGTAAAAGGTCCCGAACAACACGTCCAATTTGCTTTGGACAAACGGGAAATAATCGGTCTGCCCAAAATGCTCAAAACCGACCGATTTCTCGCGCTCCGCTGTCGTGGGAATGAAAAAGTGGTAAACGTTTTGTTGAATGCCGGTTTGCACCAAGAGGGCATTAAATACCGAGGTCGCTTCCTCGCGGATGCGCCGATCGTGATCGGCGCCGAGGTATTCGACGATCATCCGGTCTTCGGTGTCTTGCATGTCGGTCAGCCAGCGATCGGAGACCAATACCGCCACCAAAAACACTTCGGCGATCCACAATATGAAGGTGACAAAGAGGCTTTTGGTCATGACACCGCCGCCGAAATACGCTCAAGGATGACCATCACTCTGGGGTTGGTCACCAAGCTGTCGATCGGTACCTCCGTGCCTAACCGCTCGGACAAACAGGTTTGCAGGGCGTGGACCGTCTGGTGCAGCCGGAAGCCGTCATCCGGATGAGCTTGCGCGGATGCTCGAGCATACCGCGACAGCACTTTAAGCATCATCTCAGTGATGGCGGTTTCCTGTTGCTCAGCATCCTGGCCGTGTTCGAGCATGATTTTGATCGCGCACTGGATGATCTCGATGGCCACCGGCCAGTCGAGTTCCAGGATTTGCAATTCCTGGTTCTCGGACCGGTTTAATTTGCGCCACCGTTCCAATTGGACTACTTCCATCGGTTTTTCGGGTTTACGCCGTTTGGGATTTGACATTCGTGTGTTCCTTATCCAATTCAGAAATGAGTATCGGCAGGCGGCCCTTGACGATGCGGCCGCCGGACAATTTGGCGATGTAGTGCAGATCGGGCAATTGGCCTAATAGCTGCGGAGCGAATAAGTCGCCCTCTTCCTCCATCAACCGTTCGCCGATATTTCCGGAAAATACCGCTGGATTTGCTGAATGGGTAGAAACGCCCTGGGTTCTCATGACGTATTTCAATCGGGTTTTGGGTAGGTTATCGGTAATGTAGGTTTGGGTTTCGGCATCCATCACGCGAAGCGCGATCAGGTTGTTGAGGTTGGCCAGTATTTGCCGAGCCTTGGCTTCGGAACCCAATCGGGCCGAGAAGTCGGCAAACGTCTGGGTGGCGATGAACAAGCGGAATTTGGCGCCGCGGCCTTTGTTCAAGAGCTGGATGCATGGGTCGTTAATCACCTCGGCCGCTTCGTCGACGAAGATATTGACCGGCCGGTTGTCGATGCCGTGGTTGTAGCGGTCGCCGGCGACGGCCGCCAGATCCGCCAGCAGGATGGAGCCGATGGCGCTACCGACCATGCTGTCCGACAAGGAATCCAGGCTGATATAGGCCACTTGGGCGCCTTTGATGATTTCGGCGGCATCGGTGATGGCCCGCGTATCGTTCGCGTCGCTTTGATCCGGCGACAATAAGGCCCCTAAGCTGCCGGAGGTCAGCATATTCATCAGCGGCAACAGCGAGGCGATCATTTTGCTGAAATGGGTGCGGTCGTGTTCGAACATGGAGATCAGCCCTTCCAGGTCGGTGTTCTGTTGTTCCGCCTGCACGCGCTCCCGATAGAACCTGACCAACAACTGCGCGGTTTTATCGCTAAAGTCCTGCTTCTTCAAACCCACACTGGCACGCCATTCGAAATCGAGGACCTTGTCGAAATAGCGGGCCAGCGCTTTTATGACCAAGGGCACCGGGCCGCCTTCCAGATAGGTGCGTAGTTTCACCAAGGACGGTTGTTCTTCGGCGGCAAACAGCCCTTGCACGATATTATCCAGCGCCTTCTGACCGAAGGCCTTGAAGGGGTCCGAGCCGGACTCGCCGGGACTGACCGCGGCAATTCGGCTGGCCAGCTCGGACGAGCGATTGAAATTCTTCAAAGGATCGATGCGCACGCTCTGGTCCGGAAAGGCCGGATGGAAGTAGACGAATCGCTGTGGCGAACCGGACAGCTGACAGGCGCGTTCGGCACACCATTTCAAATCTTTGTCGCCCTTGGGGTCGATGATGATCACGGCTTCGTTGCGCAGCACGGCCTGCGTGACCAGGATGTCGAACAGCCGGGTCTTGCCGGCACCGGTGGTGCCAACGATCAGAGTGTGGCCGGCGCTATGCGCAATGGCTTGCCGGATGTAGCCTTCGCTTAATCCCAGACCGTGGATCCAGGTCGCCCCCATCCGATCGAGATTGACCGGAATCAAGCCGGTTAAATCGCGCTTTTGGATGTCGTAGGCCAATTGGGCGTGCTGCTGATTCCACTCGAAGCCCCAACCCAGCCACCATTGGTCGGGATGACGTCGCACGATCCCGGCGAGACTGGCGACGTTGAAGCGTTGGAATTTGAAATACTGGAGCCGGTACTTGCGATACCACACCCTAGCCGATGCCGCCAGGCGTCTGCCCGCCATCAAGAGGCACCCCGCCATCAGTCCGTTGAACGGTTCGCGCGGCAGGCCGGAAAAGATCACCATGACATACGCCACCAGTCCAAAGGCGAACCAGACCACAATCGCGGTGACTTCGTAATTGGGCCGCCAGGGTAGCTGATAGTCATATTCGTCTTTCATGACTTTTTGACGATGAAGCGTTTGTTGATATTGTCGACAACAATATCGGCTCGATTAAAGGCTTGCTTGATTAATTGTTTATATTCTATTAGCCCTTTATCCTCGATATATTGCCTTAGCAAGGCTAAATCCACAGTAAAGGTATCTTCGGTCTCTTTCACAGCCATCGGCAGTTCGAAGGTTTTAATCAAGTGAATCAGGGACTCAATCGAAAGGGTATCATCGCGGTGTCCGGCATTCTTCACCGAGGTCTCGCCGGAATTAGCTGGCGGGTGATCGGCATCCGGGGCGCCTTCGGTAACGTGACGAGCTGGTTGGGATACCGGTTTGGCTTCGGCGGGTTCTAGCAACACGGCCAGATGTCGGCTGGCCGCCTTGTTCAGCAACACGCCTTTGACCCCGCCGATCTCGGTCACCTTGACCATGGGTTTGCGGGAATCGACTTCGATCATGCCGGCCGCATCCAGTGTCCTGACGATCTCGATGGGCGCTTGGCCCAACCGAGCCGCGAGCGGCTGGTGCAAAACGAACACCAGACCTTTGGGTTGGACCAGAAAATAGTCGGCCGATGCCGGACCCAGGTTTTGCGTCAGCACGGCGCCCGCTTCGGATTTCGCCGCCAGCCATTGCCTAGCGGCTTGAATCTCGGCAAGCTTTGCTGCCTCCCTCGATTCCGATGCGTCCGGCATGGCCGTCGGCGGGCTCGGTTGGGCATGACTCGATGCCGCCGGGTTTGGCGAGCCGACTTGAAGCACTTCCCGCGCCTCGGTTTCGACGACCGCTCCCGGGGCTGTTTCCGGTGCCGACCCTGGGTGATGCGGCGCCCCAGGCGTGGATACGTTGTCGTCAGCGCGGGCTGACGTGGCGGCCATGATGTCGATCCCTGCTATCGGATCAGGCTGACCGTCTTGATCGTCGATGTGGATCACCTGTCCGTTGACAATTAAGGGTGCGGCTTCGGGATACACGTGCCGAGGGTCCGATAATTTGAGCACTCTGAGCGGCGTATCCAGGCAATCCGGCTGAATCGTCCAATAGCGTCTGACCTCGCGTGCATCGATTCGATACGGAACAGCCAACTGCCGATCGAAGAGGATGTCGGCTAAGGTATCCGGGTGTTTCGGAATACCGGGAATATTGTTTTGGGTGATCAGGCGACTTATCTCCTCGGCCGCTTCGTCCCAGACGATAAACAGGCCTTCTTTTAAGCGCCAAACAGTCGCCCTTTTGACGTTGTCGGTCCATTTTCCCTTTTTAACCAGTTGCCGCATGGCATCCAATAGGAACCATTCGATGGGGGCCCCGATGGATGGGTCGATGGGAATACAGTTTTCCTTGAGGTCCCTTTCAACACTGTTGTAATCCGCGTCCATCACCAACCCAAACATTCTTGAATGATGCGACGTGCCGGCAATCGTCAGCAGCATTTCCTTATAGATGGTTGGGCCGTATTCGTTTAAATATTCTGAAACGCTTGCGATGATGATTTTGTTGATCAATGCCGCCGAGACCACCTCGTGGTCGCCATGCCGATTCGCTCGCCAATGCAGATAATACCGGCGGATTTTTAGTTTCTTTGCCCAAGTCTCAATGTCGTCGCCCAGAATATTGCAGGTATCTCGCCCGTCTTCCGATTTAATTTCGATATCGGTGACCGGTTTGCCTAAATCATGCAGCATGCCGGCAATGAAAATCGCCAGCCGCCAGCGGGGCGTGAGTTGTTTGCGTTTTGCCGGGGTTTCGTCGATGCCGTATAACACGCCGTGCGACTGATAAACGGCTTCGTATCCCACTTCCAGTCCGTGCCGAAATAAACCGCCCGCCCCTCTATGGTGATGCTTTTCAGACGCCGGCAATAAATGCACAAATCGCGCGTAATTGAGTATCAATGGATATACCCGCAGTTGATATTCCTGGTCTGTTACGCTCAAATAATGTCTGATCTTTTGAATTAACTCCGCTTGGGATTCCATTATTTTCTGGGGTTGTCTCACCGGCAGGCCTTTGGCAAATGGGGGGTAACGCGGCACCTCTTCTTCCGGCTCGGCGACCCCCAATAGCCTGTTTACGAATTTCGCTAACATCGCCAATACCCCCGGTTTATTTCTTTAAACTTTTCGGGTTGCAAGACGCTTTGAGCCGTTCCGGCATAGGGGTGGTACGAATGATCTCGCGATCGCAGTCGGTCATATCCAGTTGGTGCCGACAATATTTTCGCCGGGCTCTTTCAATATCGTCCGAATCGGTCTGGCAACTCGGCTGAGTGTCCGCCAGATCCGCCTCGCCGAGCGGGCGAGTGACGAGTCCGGTGCCATCCGCTGCCCCGCGGGTTTCGGTCTGCGGCTGCCGGGTGACCACGTGCTCCATCGACGACTGCCGCACCGCCGCCCCGCCCGTTTCCGAGGCAAAGCCATCCATGCTCAGCCGCCAGTGGGGTTGCGGCCTGGCCTGCGCCATCGATGCAATGACTTGCGCCGAGGTAAGCTGATCAACGGGTGCCTGCGCGCAACCGGCAATTAAGGGAAAAAGTAAGTATATCGCTGTCCGCATCGGCCTGTCCTCAGTTGTGGGTCAGACCAGCATATCGCATTCGAAAAATGAAACCCGCTGGCTAAATGCTTCAGAAATGCACTTTCCCAGCGGGTTTTCTGATCCCCCTTTCTCGATTCCCACTCACGCGTATTTAAACGGCTTGCACCATTGCAATCCTGTCACAGGCACTGCACCATTGTTTTGTTAAACTGCCTGCACCATTTTATAAATATGGTTTTTGGCGGTTAAAAATCTAATGGCGCAATATCGTTAAAAACTTGAGCTATTGAGCGATATGGCTGGGCCGCTTTCATTCAGCGAACGGCACTCGCCGGCAAAAAACCACCACTATCTGTTAACTTTCAGTCGGTTACATCACTGGACACAATGGCGCAGCCTCTTTAAAAAACGAATGGCTCAGCCTGTTAAAAAAAATAATGGTGCGGCCTGCTGAACCAGACAATGGTTTTCAGCGGTAAACTAATTGTTTAAACTCTTTATTTCTGGTTTCCATTCAATCAGTTGCGCGTCCTGCCCCATTATTTTTTTCAGCTGGCCGCCCCATTCCGGCGAAATGTTTTCGCTAGGCTACGCCTGCCTGATCGTGGGCTTCGGCCGGGAATCTTTGGAATTCGCGTGGTGGAAATCGGGGGTTTAAGCAGAGCCCTTTACACCGCTTGGGATATCCCGGCCGACCCTATTCAACCTGAAACCAAAACAGGGGTTCCCCCTATCTGGGTCGCTAAGTTATCGGTGATTGACGTGCGATGGTTGCTTTTTGACCGAAAAATGGAAGGCGAATCGACTCGAGATCGACGCACAATCGACACCAATCGATTTTTAACGAATTCCAAGTGTTTTCCCACGCCGAGTCGATTTTGAGTCGACTTTCAGATCGACAGTCGCCGTGATAAGTGACTTTGACCAGGAAATGAATCGGGCAATCTTTATCGGTTACCCTGGATCTGCACGATGCGTTACCCGATTAAGACCCCAGCGAGAGATCGGCAGCGCCAACCCTGACGCGGAAAATCTCGAAACCAACCTATCCCGACTGTTTTTCGGCGCATCCGACCTGCCGTTGCAGCGAACGCTAACCAGATACCGGCCAGTCCAGTGCCTATTCAGATCGGCAACCGCCCGTTTAAAGTGAAATACAGCACGCGCTTAAACGTTTTGATAGTCCAGCAATGCCTCTTTAACGCCGGCTAAAAGCCACATCTGCTTCCTGATTCTGGCAAGCTCATCTTCTGTTTCGATCACAAGCTTTGCAAACCATTCCGGCTGTGCCTGGACGATTTTTTCCAAAATCGAATAGCGATGCACGTTTCTTGGCTTTTTATAACGCTTTTTTTCGATCGCCTTTTGACCGAGAAATTTAGCCTCGTACCATTCGATGCTGATCGAATTTCCCCGGTTGCTCTTAATTCTCAAACCTAACGATATTGACGGCGTTTCCAAGCTATAGTCTTTCTTGTTATTACTCCAGTAATAACTGACATAATACTCGGCTTCTTTTTCCAACAGCGCCGCTTGATCACGCAACCAACGTTTTAAAGCATCATTATTGGAAAAACTGTTCGCGGCGTCTTCAATGCTTGATAGCCGTTCTAATTCATGCCTTACAGCGTCTAGATTCTGCTTGGTTTCCTGTTTGTTTACGTGGCAGGCTATTAATGTATATCTAACCAATAATTCTAATATAACGGTCAGTCTTTTATTAAATTTTCTGATCGTTTCTAATTGATCTTCCGTTTCGAATACCAATGTCTTTAATTCCAGAGGCGCTTTCGCCAAAAAGTGATCGAGATAGTGAAATCGATACCGATCTTTTGGAAGGGCGAATAATCGCGTTTCAATAAACTGGTTATTTGACCAACGACCGACGCCCCAACCCAGTAGCCGTTTGTCATCCGTTGTCCATTCAAGCTTGATTCCCAGAGGGTATCTAGCGACGGCGGAATTTTGACGAATCAATTCAATATAACCTTCCGTATATCGATTAACGATTGCCTGCGCTTGCTCATGCAACTGATCCATTTGATGAAATAGCCAGGCGCACACGGCCGGCGTGGCTTGATAGTACGTATAGACCGCGGGCTCGATCGCCTGGCTGGGTTGTGGATTCATCATGAGAAAGACCTTCCCTATCGGTATAGCAAAGGGGGGATGGTAGCGTATTGACTTTTACAAACCCGCTGGCAAAGTGCATTTTAAAAGCATTTAGCCAGCGGGTTTCTTGTTTGAAAATTGCTAAGATCGACACGCGTCTATCCTCAGTCGCTATAACCTTACGCAATCGACAGGACACTCATTCCCATGTTTATACTTGGCTTAGATATCGGCTACTCGAACGTTAAAATCGCCTTCGGCGAGCATCAATCGCTTCCCACCACCCGCCTATTCCCGGCCGGCGCCGCGCCGATCGAACACTTGCCGCAAGCCATCGATCGAACAAACGATACGTTGCGGGTCACCGTCGAAGGCGCCGCCTGGGGCGCCGGTATCAGCGTCAGCAAACTGAGCAACTGGAACCGGGCGCTACATCGGGACTATGCGGCGACCCCCTCCTATCGAGCGCTATTCCACGCCGCCTTGCTGGCGACGGAGCAAACCCACATCGACGTGTTGACCACCGGGCTGCCCGTCGCCCAATGGCAGGACAAATCCGCGCGGGATGCACTTGCTGCGCAATTAACCGGCGTTCATCAGGTCACGCCGAAACGCCAAATGAGCGTGGACCGCGTTCAAGTGATCCCGCAACCCGTCGGCGCCTTTGTCGAACAACTGTTCAGCACGCAAGACCAACGGCTCAACGCCGGGCGGGTGCTGGTGATCGATCCGGGGTTTTTCTCGGTGGACTGGGTGCTGCTGAACGAAGGCGAAATCGTGACGGCATCGTCCGGTACCAGCCTGGAAGCCATGTCGGTCTTACTCGATAAAACCAGCGAACTGATTTGCCAAGACTATGGCGGCCATCTTCCCCCGGAAAAAATCGAGGACGTCTTAAGAGCCGGCGGCACCACAGTGTTGTTGCTGGGACAGACCATTGAAATCCAGGCGTATTTGTCGGTGGCCGCGCAATCGGTCGCGGAGGTGGCCTTGGCAGCGATGAAACAATCGCTGCGGCGCGAGAAAGCTTCCGTGGATATCGTCCTGCTCGCGGGCGGCGGCGGCGCCCTGTATCAAGAAGCCGCCAGGTGTATTTTCCCCTCGAACCCTGTATTTCTGCCGGCGCAGCCGGCGATGGCCAATGCCCTCGGCTTTTTCTATTTCAGCCGAGCGTGATGATGAAAATATTGGTTACGATCAATTCAGGATCCTCCCCGGAACTGTATGCAGCGATCGAAACGACACCGGCCAGGGACCGGGCGGAAAGGCTGCGGACCTTGGCGACGCTCGGCGTCGTCAGCGCGCGGAATGGTCTACAAACTGTGTCAGCCTCGCCTGACACGCCGCCGAACCGGCTCGAAGCGAATCAGACCCTGGTGAAGCTCAAATCAAGTCTGGATGCCGGCCAATAGCGACTTGAGCTATTGCGCTTTTTGATTCCTGTGTTGTTTTAAAAGGGTAGGCACTGAATATGCGAAAAGTGTGGATGATCTGCGTCCTGAGCGCCTTGTCGGCTAACGCTTACACTAACCCATTATCTGAATCGGACTGGGGAAGCATTGCGATGGAAAAAGGGCTAGACCCCTTTGAATTGTATGCCGTATCATTGATGGAATCATCGAAATACTGCGGTAACAAAACGATATCGCCTTGGCCGTTAGCGATCAACTCGGCCGGCAAGTCGATGCTGCCTCAAACCCATGCCGAAGCGCTTCAGAGCCTAGAGCAGGAATTAGACAAAGGGATTCGATCAATCGATATCGGCTTAATGCAGGTGAACATCAAGTGGCATGGCCATCGAGTCCGCGACATCCGCAGCCTGTTCGATGCAAACGTGAATCTACGAATCGGTGCCGACATTCTGGCCGAGGCCATTCGATCCGAGCCCAGTGACAGAGCACTGGGACTAGGACGGTATCATGCCGGTTATGGAAACGAGCCGGAGCGATTAGCCCGTGCTTATCATTACGGCAAAAGAACCCTAGCGATTGCAAAAGCGCTGAGAGCCTATTTTGGAGATTAATCATGACCGATGCGATTGAAGCGTTCAATCTCAAGCTTCTGTTGTTCATTCGAGAGCAGATGTTGGACGATCAGTCCAGTAAGCTACATATCCTCATGGGCGTTGATAAAGACGCGGCGCATTTGATAAAAACGGCCTGTCTCGAAGACATTATCAAATTATCCAAAGTGGGATTGTTTTTATTCTCACCACGTTTTGAATGTGATGAGCTAAAGAAAATTCTAGACTCGAATGCGCTTGATCCTAAAACCCTGGTAGAGATTTTTAAATAAAAGGATACTTATTTATGGCCCAGAATAACGATGCAATTTCAGTGTTCGACAAACACCGCTTGGCGTATGACATGGTTAAGGCCGGCTTTAGGACTTCAATCGTCTATATCCATACGCAGCTCTCAAAGATTTTGTTACGCAAGCTGTATAAGACACTTCATAATAAATCGCCAAGCTCAGGTTTGTTGCCGTCATCGGCCTACGTGTTGTCCAACCGCAAAAACCAAATCTATGCCACGTTATTCATGCGGATTTACGCAAAATTGCATAAAGATATTGAAAACGCCATCGACGTGAAATTGGTCATGGACTCGTGGGACATTTATAAGCTTTTGGTCCCTCAATATTCTAACGAAGCACTCGATATACATCCTCGAACCATCAACGAAGCCTGGGCACTGACCAGAGACTTTCGGGCATCAACGAGTTATTTTGCAAACTGTCGGCAGTGCAATCAACACTATTTAGCCTGCGACGATAGCCGCTTGGCAAAAAAATGCCCGTTTTGCAACGCCGGAAACAGGTGAGCGATTAGGTATACCAACCAATTTGTTTGTCAAAAACCCGAGGGTCGTTGCGTATCGAGCCGCTTATCTGTCAGCCTAGTGGCGTATTTCCCCAAGCTTAAAGTGGTTAGATAGGGAAAGTTCGTTTTCAAGACCAGTCATTTTGGGTCTGCTGTAAATTTGCGATAGAAGCCCATTTAAAGCAACGGTGGCCGAAAACACCGACACCTGTTAGTCGTGCACCCACTTGAAGGTTAGGCGGGCGCCGGGATTTATCTCGTTCAGTCCATTCAAAGTGGCCACGTTTTGTACGCCACCGCCGAAGAATCCCTTGTCTTTACGGAATGTCAGAGTGGCACTAGCAAGTTGGTAAAGGTACAGTCCGTTCGCAGCAACATGGATTTCATCGTGGGTTGCAATGGTCACCCCGGGGTCCGCGGCATTCTCACGGATCACAATTTCTTTGCGCCAAGTGACGGTGGCGGGCGTCTGAAGAACGAACTCGACTCGATCGTTTGGCACGGCGCCTTGTTCCACGGTCACTTCGATCAAATCCGCCGCATCCGATGTACGTAGGACGTCACCATCCCGCAGGAAGTTAACAGGCTGAAACACATCCGAGGCCGGGCGATTTTCCGGCGCCCAGACTCGTATACGCACTTCGAATTGCCCGTTTCCATCGCCAGGCCTGTCGTCGTTGATCCTTAGAAACAATTTCCGCGGCTCGTGATAGTTCCAAGGGCTTCTAACCATGCCGTTGCCAATGCGGAAGTAGCCGTTGAGCCGACCAAGCAGGCAAAACGCTTTTGCTGCGGGGTCTAGCCCTACATGCAGCGGCCAGTTTTTGTCGGCGACCAGCCGCGTTAAGCCTTCCGGCCCATTGGAGGGATCGAGAAGGCCGCCACCCCAGATTTGCCCACTGGCATCGATCTGGATCTCGCAACCCGGATAAAGTGTGATGCCGGTCGGCACGTCGCCGGGACTGGCCGCGCCTATCGGAATGCGGATGTCGCAAATCGCCTGGGTTGCAGGCCCCCAAGCATGGGTCGGAATTGGCACGGGTCGGCGCGGCACCAGGGGCAATCCAAATAACTCCAGACCGGCGGCGTCCGTAATCTTGGGCCAGAACCCAAAACGGTTGGCGGCTAGCGGCGCGGGAAACCGTGGCGTGGTGACCGGGTTACCGTCCTGTATACGACGCTTTGCATGCCAGAAGGCCAGAGCCAGCCCTGCCAACAAATCCAGCGGAGAATGACTCGAAGTCTCGCTCGAGTGACCACAAACTTCATTAAGGTTTCCGCCTCCGTCTATGACGATGGGAAGTTGCGGCGCAAAATAGCTGTCTCGAAACAATTCGACGATGACGCGTTCCAGCATCGCTACCAGGCGCGCGTCGGCG
This sequence comes from Methylomonas sp. MS20, assembly GCF_050275925.1. Classification (NCBI taxonomy): domain Bacteria; kingdom Pseudomonadati; phylum Pseudomonadota; class Gammaproteobacteria; order Methylococcales; family Methylococcaceae; genus Methylomonas; species Methylomonas sp. MS20. The sequence goes on along the minus strand of NZ_CP189963.1, from coordinate 72,421 downwards.
TCGGCGTCGTTGAACGCCAGGGCGGCGATGCCATGGGCAAACAGCGTGCGGCTGCCAATCCCTTCGGGCTCCAATTCAGGATGGGCTTGGCGGATTTGAAACCATTCCGCGAAGGTATCACGCACCGTCGTGTCGATATCGTCTATCCCGGTCAGGCCTATCCAGCTATGGAAATTGACAGACCACTTGTCATACGTTGCGAAAGCGGCTTGCCCTGTGGTCAAGGTTGAATAGGCCAGTGCCTTGTCGAGCACATCGCGAAATAACAAGGCGGCCGGCGTTTCGTCCTGCTCTTTGATGTCGAAGATGCTGGCGTTCTGCATGACCGCGAGCGCACTGAAGATCGTGGACGGAAGTATGCCCAATCTGGAAACCAAGGAGGTCAGATCGAGGGTCAAGGGCGGTACGGCACCGAGCGCCGTGCTGATGACGGGTCCCAGCAAAGAAAGTGCGACGGGCAGCGATATCCAGCCGATCACCTGGGAGGCGGCGATGGGGCCTTCAAGCAGGGGCCAATAGCCGGCCCGTTCCATGGCACCGCGAAAGTTCGTACGCGACCCGAAAGCGGTGCCGCCGGCCGCAAACTGAAGCGCGCGGGAAAACGGGTGTTCCAAAGCTGGCAGTAGACCGGTAGCCCCCCGCCACGACAGCCCCCTCATGGGTCGAACCAATATATAGCCGTTGTCCGCCAGAAAGTTTCCCAGCCAGGTGGCTTGGCGTCTCGCTGTATTCGAAATGTCCTGGTCATTTCCGGCGAGCTTGGAGATGATCCAGCAAGACGCGACTAGGCCGGTCAACTCGTCCATTGAAAGTTCCCAACGGCGGTAGCGCGTCCAGTAACGGTATTGGCGGTCGCTGTAAGCCTGCGCTTCGGTCGGTCCAAGCCAGCGCGAGAGGAGTTCGGGATCGCGTCTTGGATGATGGTACCAATGGCTGGCCGGCAGCGCGTTGGCATAGACGCCATCGCCCACATCCAGGAATTGGTCTCCCCGGACGTCCGGCTCGTTTTCGTTGTAAATGGGCAGACCGGCATCCCAGCGTGTCGGCAAGCGCGCCTCCGAGTTCGCCCCGTTTTCGTTCCAGCTAAACAAGGAATCCAGCGTTTGTTGGGCAGCACTCAAGACCCTAGCCGACTCGGCATTTCCCGCATCGAGTTCAATCGCCAAGGCGGTATGCAGGAGTGCGCCGTCCATCAACGGATTCTCTCCGTAGCTCTCGACGATATTCCAGCGATCTACGTCCTCCAGGCGGCTTGCCTGCAGGCGGTTGCGGACCACCAGATGATTGCGACGCCCTTCGTGTCCGATGGCGAAGAAGCGTCCGATTATCTGAGCCCTAACCTGCGCATAAATGCGTTCGTAATGATGAGCTTCGGCGACCGCTTCAGTCTGACCCGGATGCCAGGTGACAATGCCATGTTCGAATACGTTGTACCGGCCGCCGCTGCCGTCGGGAATATCCAGCTCGTCGGTGACGGGAAAGCCCAGAAAGCCTTGTTCCCAGCTCAGATCGGCCCACTTTTGCCGTATTAAGCCGTGAACCTCGAAGGCGCCCCAGCGTTCGGTCCAGTAGATGGAGCCGCCATCGAAATGATTAAAAAATCCGCCCCCGCCCGGGGTTTGGGTCTCGTCGCTAGCAGGTCTGCCCAGCAAGCCAGTATGTGCGCCCAGACTCAGCCATTTAGCAAGTATGGCGCCGCGCACGATATATCCTCGTAAGTCGGGTACCTGGATGATGACCGGATTGGGACGCGGCGTGAAATTGCGCAACACGCCACGGTCGTTACGCTCACCCGGTAAAACGTAGCTGTAAGGATTGCCGGCCAGAGCGATTTTGAAGTACACGTCCGGATTTCGCTCGCCGGGATGCTCGGTGAAGTCTGATCGATGGAAACGAAAGACCGCGTTTCCGTTTGGATCGGTCAATTGCGTCGTGCCTAATTTGTCGTCAGGGCTCCTGGGGTCCTGGTCATAGGCTTCGATGGTGAGGCCGACCAGAGGCAGGCTTCTGGAATCGACGCAACGGCACGCGACGACCAACTCAGGGTCTGGGTGGGTCGATGTCACCGTTACGGTGACCCGGTTGGAATCCGTTTGCCCGGTTGTACGCCAATGTCCTCCCGTCTGTCCATGTGTAGGCTCAATCCAAATCCGGGTCTGAAGAATAGCGTGTATCGTGGGGTTACTAGGGCTATTGAGGGCCACATCGACTCGGAAAGTGCCATTCTCTAGGTCGATCGAGGCCAGTATGCGTTGATCATCCACTACCAAACTAACAGTGGCCGAGCTGGGTGGATCGGTGAATGCTTGGAAACTGCCTGAGAAGGCGACTACTCTCGAAGTACCCAGTGGAGCTTCTATCACATCGCCGTCAGCGGGAGAATCCAGGGATATGGACGTCATGACAGTCTCCTTTTATTATCGAGTAGCGGTAGCTACCAATTCATTGAAAGATCCTCGCAACTTGAAAGGGCGCACATTGGAGGGTTGGCCTGCATCAATCGACTAAGAAATAACTCTAGTGAAATACTACAGAGAAAAAATGGTTTTTGTAAATAAGTACGTTTGTAGTAGTACATTCGTACTGGCACTGACGAATAATGGTCATCAGCGTTAGTCGTTTGCGTGAGCAGCGAAGTTCTTTCGGTACGACTACGCATGACAAAGCCAGCAGCCAATAGCCCCTCCCAAATTGGTGAAAATTCGGCTTTAGTTTCACCAATTTCACCAATTCTGCCAAACCCTTACTAGCCTACCCCCTACAAGACGGTATGTTGATGGCGCAGAGGCTATAATCAGGACTTAATTCGGTCTGAATTTATGAGTTCAGAAGTCGTGCAAAATGGAACTATCAGAAAACATTAAACCCATCAGTTACTTAAACGCCAATGCGGCCGAAGTCATCGAAAAGTTAAAAACCAGTCATCAGCCGCTGGTCATTACCCAAAACGGCGAGGCGGCGATGGTGGTGCAGTCGGTTGCCGATTACGAACAGACCCAGGAATCCCTGGCCTTGCTAAAAATGTTGGCGCAGAGTCAGCAAGCTTTAGCGGAAGGCAACACGGTTTCCAGTGAAGAGGCATTCAGCCGATTACGTAAGCGCCGCGGCTTAGCATGAGTGTTCCGGTACAGCTGACCAAACTAGCTTTGGCCGATTTGCTCGCCATCAATGACTACTTCCTGCTGGAAGTCAGTGATAAGGTGGCGGCAAAAATCATCGATACGCTTGAAGCCGCCGTCATCAGCCTTGCCGATTTGGAAGAACGCGGCACGGTGCCGAAAGAACTTCTGGTATTGGGGATTTGGCAATACCGCCAACTCATCGTAAAACCCTACCGGATCATTTATCAAATCAGCCTGATCAAGTTGTCGTTCATGCCATCCTGGATGGGCGACGCGACATGCAAACCTTGTTAACCCAGCGTTTGATCGGTGCACTCTAGTTGCTCAACCCCAAATTCAAGGATGACTTGTCTGTGTTCCCTGGGGTACAAGGGCCAGGCGGCCGTCGATGTTGACAGCCTGCTCATCGTGACGGTCACGCTGACGCAGGACACCAACGACAAGCCGCAAGTCGAACCGATGCTGGACGAAGTAGCCCAATTGGAAAGCGATTTGGGCAAACCCGATACCTTGCTGGCCGATAACGGCTACTTCCGCCAAGGCAATGTCAAAGTTTGCGAAGACCGAGGCATCACGCCACTGATCGACCTGGGCCGAGATTCGCATCATCTACCTTTGGCAGAGCGCCTCGCGGACGATGCGCCCGCGCCGCACACCGGCGATCCGGTGGTCAACATGGTGCATGCCTTGAAAACCCAACAGGGACTCGCCTGTTACGGACAGCGCAAATGCAGCGTCGAGCCGGTGTTTGGCATCATCAAACCGATCATGGGCTTTCGACAGTTCTCGTTGCGCGGCCTGCTAGCGACATCGGGCGAATGGAAACTGGTTGCCTTAGCTTACAATCTGAAACGGATGCACGTGCTGTAAGCATCTAACGGCCCCACCTATTAAAATTTGTCGAACTTGTCGATGCTGAGCCTTTTTGACGAGGTACAGCAATGGCGTTATCAGTGGACTGGGGTCAACAAATTCAAGCTTGGCAGTGCAGTGGATTAAGCCAGGCGGCGTATTGCCGGCAACAGGGATTAAACTACGGCACGTTTACCATGCGTTTGTCGGTATATCGTAAACGGTTGTCTGATGCGGCTACATCGTCCACGTCTGCCACGACGCTGATTCCGGTACAAATTCAATCACCCGTCACGCATGCTGCACCGTCGGATCATGACGTGATTCGGCTTATGCACTCAGGAAGCCAATTAGAATTGCCGATGTCCACGCCTGTGGGTTGGTTGGCCGAGTTGTTACAATGTCTGGCTTGATCGATTATCCGGCGCAGATTTGGCTGGCGGTGGCGCCAGTGGATATGCGGCGCGGCCTGGATGGTTTGTCGGCGATTGTGCAGCAGAGTCTGGGGCATGCCCCGTGTGCGGGATCGGCGTTTATTTTTCGTAATCGCGCGGGCAACCGGCTACGGTTGTTGCTGTGGGATGGCAATGGCGCTTGGTTGTGTCAGCGCCGTTTGCATCAGGGCGGCTTCGTCTGGCCCAAGGTGGGCGATGCGGTGTTTGCGTTAACCCAAGCACAATGGCGATGGTTAATTGCCGGTGTCGATTGGCAACGCTTAACCGCTCAACCCCAAGCAGACTGGCAGCTGTGAATGCGGGGCGGAACGGGGAACTAAACACGACTAAAATCCAGTCATACCAAGGCTTTCAGCGGGAGACCGCGGTATAATGACCCCATGAATCCGCTGGCAAAACTTGATCAATTGAATCTGGAACCGACTGCCAAAACCGAAGTGGCGGCGCTGCTTCAGGCGTTGATGAATCAGGCGGCTCAGGATGCCCAAGTCATCCAGGCCAAAGAGGCGACGATTCATGCGAAAGACCTCAAGATCGGTGCGCTGACCCATGAGTTGGCGTATTACCGCCGCATCCGCTTCAGTCGCAAGAACGAAAGCCTGGCCCCGCTGCAACGGGACGTGTTCGAGGAAACCTGGAACACCGATATTTCGGCGATTGATGAGGAAGTCGAGCAACTCCGGGATGATCAGTCCTGCGACACCGTGGCCCGCCCCAAACGTCCGCGCGCCGGTCGTCAACCCTTACCGGATCATCTGCCGCGCATTGAACACCGCCATGAGCCGGAATCCTGCGCCTGCGGAACCTGCGGTAAAGACCTGGTCAAAACCTGTACTGAGCTTGTCGAAGTATCGGTGAAGACATCAGCGAGCAACTGGATGTCGAACCGGCTAAATTCTTTGTGCATCGACACATTCGCCCGCAATATGCCTGCCGTGCCTGTGAAACCATCACCGCTGCGCCGATTCCACCGGCGGTGATCGATGGCGGTATGGCGGCGATCGGTTTGCTCACCTGGGTAATGATCGGCAAATACCTCGATCATCTGCCGTTGTACCGGTTGGAACAAATGGCCGCGCGTGACGGCGTGAGCCTGTCCCGCTCCACCTTAGCGGATTGGGTTGGACGCCTCGGTGTTGCGCTAGCACCCTTAGCCGACCGTTTGGCGTGGCATCTTCGTCAACGCGCGAGTCTACACGCCGACGAAACCCCGGTGCCGCAACTCGATCCCGGCCGTGGTAAAACCAAGAAAGCCTATCTGTGGGCCTATCGCAGCAATGATCTGCAGCCGGGGCCCAAGATCATCGTCTTCGATTATCAAGCCGGTCGCGGCGGCCGTTATGCGCAGCAGTTTCTGGGTGACTGGCGCGGCCATTTATTGGTGGATGACTACGCAGGCTATAAAGCCCTGTTTGCCGCCGACCGCGCACATCCCGAATCGCAACGCTTGCTCGAACCTTGCGTCGAACTGGCCTGCCTGGCGCATGCGCGGCGCAAATTCTTCGACCTGTTCCAGGCCAGCCAAAGCCCTATCGCGCAAGACGCCTTGAATCGCATCGCCAAGCTGTATGCGATCGAAGTCGCAGCACGCGAATTAAGTATCTCCGAGCGAAAACAGCGGCGCGCCGAAAACAGCCTGCCGATCCTGGCCGAGCTACATGACTGGCTACAGCAAACCCGCCTGCGCACCGCACCGAATACCGCCACGGCCAAAGCCATCGACTACAGCTTGAAACGCTGGGCGGCACTGGCACGCTACGCTGAAACCGGTGATCTACCGATCGACAACAACCCGGTCGAGAACAGCATTCGTCCCATTGCGCTGGGCAAAAAGAATTGGTTGTTTGCAGGGTCGGAACGCGCCGGCCAACGCGCTGCCGCCATCCAAACCTTGCTCGGCACCGCCAAACTCAACGGACTCGATCCTGCGGCCTGGCTAAAAGACACCTTGGAAAAACTCCCCACCTGGCCTAATAGTCGCATCGACGAATTGCTACCGTTCAGTAACACGGATTAAATCATAGCGGCAACAGCCTCACGATATGGTAGGGCTGCTCGCGTACCACGTGCTGGCGGCCGGATAAGCTGGAATGAGCGTCAAAGTCCCGCCAGTTTGCCTGGTATGCCGAGCAGATTTGGCGGCTTTTGGCTGGGTGACATCCGGTAATTTGTTTTGCGAGCCGCACCACCGGCTTCTTTTACCGGGCGGCCCCACAAAATCAGGCGGCTAAGGTTATTGTCCGACAGGCTCCTAGCAAAGAGCGAAACCAGGCCCGATGTAAGCGCTTGTTTTTATTACAAAAGCAAGCGGTTAATTTCCATGATTTAACATAACCTAATCTTATGCGAAGTCACGGCATAACTGGGCTAGGGGGTCTCGGCTCAAACCCTCGAAAGTTTTTAATCGCATTAAAAACAGTTACATAAAAATGCAAGATGCCAAAATTGCTTGATTAAACACATCCCCACTACTTTCCAGCAAGGTGAAGTTTTCTTTCGCTCGGGTGATGCCCGTGTAGATCAGTTCACGGGTAATCACAGGACTTCTGTTTTCAGGCAACACCAAGGCAACGTGACTAAACTCTGAGCCTTGGGATTTATGAACCGTGATGGCAAAAGCCGTGACCACATCCGGCAGCCGCATCGGCGATATCCAGCGTATCTTGATGTCAGCCAAGGGATCGTCGTTTGGAAATGCCACCCTCAGTTTTCCGTTGCTGTCTTTAAGGGCAATGCCGATATCGCCGTTCATCAGGCCCAAATTGTAATCATTCCGAGTCACCATGATGGGACGGCCTTCATACCAAAGGCTGGGTTTTTGTTGTGGAAACAACCAGTCTTCGATACGCTGATTGAGCTCTTCTATTCCCCACACGCCACGGCGCAGAGCGCAGAGCACCTGAAAGGTATCAAAGGCTACCAGTACTTGTTTAGCCCAGTCATCGTATTGGGTGTTATCGGCAGGACGATTTTCCTCGATTACGGCCAGATAATAGCCATAGCCTTGACGATCATTGGGTTTGCCGTTGTCATTGACGCCGGCATTCAAGGTCACCAGTTTTTTTAACAAGCGGTTTGCCGCATCCGGATTAGGCTGTTCTCTCAGCTTTAAATACTCTGTACGCGGTTCAGGTATTAAATCCGTATAGGTGCTTAGATTATTCAAGATGGTTTGGGCTTGCTCGGCATTCCCTAGATTCACCGCTTTGGCCAGCTGGCCAATACCACTGAGCTCATTAAACCGGTGGCTATAACGAAGCATGATGGTTTGTTGGTTGATCGCCGAACCGGTAATGGCGGGCGTATCTAACAGTTCGCCTGCATACTGGCTAATCCATGCCCGTGTTGATTCGTCATAGGCACTGTTTTCGGCGCCAAAGCATAAATCCCCCATCACAGAACCGGCTTCGACCGACGCCAATTGATCCTTGTCGCCCAGCAATATTAATTGGGCGGTATCCGGTAGCGCATCGAGTAACGAGGCCATCATTTCCAGATCTATCATCGAGCCCTCATCGACAACCACAATATCCGCGACGATGGGATTATCTCGATGATGAATAAATCGTCGAGAGTCGTGCCGGCTTCCCAGTAAGCGATGCAACGTGCTGGCTTTCTTGGGGATGGCTTGTTTGATGTCCTCACTGACGTTCAGATGATCCAGCGCCTTGCCAATGGATTCACTGACCCTAGCGGCCGCTTTGCCAGTGGGTGCGGCCAATAAAATATTCAGCTTTTTCGTGTAGTTCGATTCGTATTGCGTCAGGTTGATCAATAGCGCTAACAGCTTCGTCAAGGTCGTGGTTTTACCGGTACCCGGTCCACCGGTAATGATGGTAAACCGCGAACGTAAAGCCAACACACAGGCGATTTTTTGCCAATCTGGGATCTTTGAGTTTCCAGCTGTTTCAGGGATAGCAGGAAACAAGGCGGTTAATTGATCGCGCAACTCGACGGGCAAATGCTCTCGGATTGGCAGCAAGCGTTGTTGAATACTCGAATTCAGGGTTTGTTGATAGTGCCAGTAACGCCGTAAATATAAACGCCCCCCTTCCAAAACCAAAGGTGTGCTGCCCTGCCCCAACGCCACCAGTTTGGATTGTTTCAGCGCCGAGATCCATTGTTCCAAATTAAATGCTTGCAGCGCCGATAACTCGCGGTTTGCCAATTCATGCTCGACTTTCCAGGCATCATCGGTCGGAATGGCCAGCGTTAAGCCAGGCTGTTGACAGAGTTTTTCTAAATCCAGATACACTTCACCTCGATCCAGCTGGTGGCTGACCAAAGCTCCGGCCCACAGGACGGCATCGCTCGCCCCCGGATTTTGATCCAGCAGAAATCGAACGAACGCTCTGTTCAAGTGGCTTAACCAGCCCCGCGCTATCCATAGCTCCATGTTTTCAAGTACGGATAATTCCTGCGTCATAGTGTGTCTCCCTTGAGCGTCGATGCTGAAAACAACTTATCCAGGCCTTCGATGAGCTCACGCGGTGGTTTAGTCAACAGCCGGCCACCGCTTGGGCCTTGCGCTCCCCGTAGGAACAAGTACAGTCCGCCGCCGATATGCGTATCGTAATCGTACTGTTCACCCAGCCGAACCTTCAGCAAACGATGCAACGCCAGTAAATAGAGTGAATATTGCAAATCGTAGCGTTTTGACAGCATCGCCTGTTCAAGAGCCTCCTGCGTATAACTCGCATCATCATTGCCCAAGCTATTAAACTTGTAATCCACCACGTAATATTGCTGTTTATACACAAACACCAAATCCATAAAGCCTTTTAATAAGCCGTTGACGAATCTCGGCAGCAAACTCGGCCGGGGAAGCCCTGCAAAGGTATGTCGGGTCACCAGCTGGTCTAAAGCTTGAACATTGACGGCGTCCGCCCCCAGCAGAAACTCCATTTCAGCCTGATAGTCATCGGCACCCAGTTGAGCCAAACTCAGATTTTCACCTTCCAACAAGGGCATGCTTAACCAGACCGATAATGCCGAGGCAATAATCTCTTGTTTGTGAGTCCATTCACTGGCGGTAAAGCCCTTTTGGATTAATTGTTGGCCTAGCGCCGGATTGGCCTGCACAGTCGAAAAACCTAATTGTGCGCATTGCTCCAGAAGGTCATGAATCAACACCCCAGGCCCTGAGCCTCGAGCTAAACCGTGGATGCCCGCCAGTGGCTTTAGCGTCGGCGCGAGATTCAGATCCGCTTCATCATTTTGTTTATCGTCCCGGGCGGTTTCCAGTTCTTGCGGCAGAGGCGGTTGCTCCTCCTGGATCAACTGGGTCTCTTCAATTTGCAGAGCGCTATAGCTTGCCACCCACCAATTATTGGCAATTCTGGCGGCGGCAGTGCGCGTGGATTCCAATTGCTCCGTTTGTTGCGGGGCAAGGTAAGGCTCATCGTTGATGGTGGGTAAGCCGGTCAGCAGGATGGACTCGCAATGGCCTTTCAGCAGCGTCAGTTGTGACCCCAATTCGCCGGCTGGCAATCCGGCTTGCCAATTCAACAGCGAACCCATGGCGGATTTTTCCAGCTGGCATTCCTTGGTATTGCCGAATTTAATCGGCGCAATCCCTAACCAGCAGGCATGCTGCGCTCGGGTCATGGCGACATACAGTAAGCGCAAGTCTTCCTGCAGGCGTTCTTCATCGCTTAACGCCCTAATGTCATCCGCCTTCGTCAAATCGATGTTGAGGGTTTGCTGTTCATCGTGATAGCGGTAGTGGGTATTGAATCGGCTGTTGATTTCCCGAAAGCTGCATATAAAAGGCAGAAACACCAAGGGATACTCAAGGCCCTTGGATTTATGGATGGTGACGATTTTGATCAGATTGGCATCGCTTTCCAGACGGATAATACCTTCGTCGCCGGATTGACTACTCTCGGCTTCGATAGCCTCCGCCAGATAACGGATTAAAGCCTGCTCGCCTTCGAGCTGGCCGCTGGCTTGTTGCAGAAGCTCCGCCAGATGCAATAGATTAGTGATGCAGCGTTCGCCTTCACTGTCCGCGGTGAGCCGCGCATGCAAGCCATAATCGCTCATCAGTTGCCGCAAGGTCGGCAAAATACCATCCTGTTGCCAGCGCGCCTGATACCCCAGGAAACGTTCCAATTGCTCTTCCCAGCCGGGCTCATCTATCGCCAGTTGCTGCAGCGCTTGATAAGACCAGCCAAAGGTGGCGGTACTTAACGCGGTGCGCACCTTGCGTTCATTACGCGGTTCGGCGAGCGCTTTCAGCCACAGCAACAGGTCTTTCGCCTCACGGCTGGCAAAGATCGAGTCGCGCTCGGACAGATAGACGCTACGCAATTGGCGTCTGGCCAGTGCGTTTCGCATCACTTTGGCTTCGGCGCCGCTTCTGACTAAAATCGCAATATCCGAGGGTTGTAAGGACTTTAACTTTTTTGACGATTTAAAACCGGTACGGCCTTGCGTCGCCAAATTCAGCAAGCCCACAATCTCGCTGGCCGTCACTTCGGCCATGGTTTGCCGATATTCCGGCAGTCCCACGGGCTTTAGCTGGCCATCGGTATCGGTGTTATCCCAATGCCAGAGCGTTAAGGCCGGCGCCGCCAGATCGTTGATGACCCATTCATTCTCACGGCCCTGGGCGGCCACCGCAATGAACGGCAAGGGATTATCATTCTCGCGTTTGAACCGAAAGGCCCCGTTGGGCTGCTGATCGGCATATAGAAAGACCTGATTCACCGCGTCCACCAGATGTTGGGTAGAGCGGTAGTTAGTGCTTAGCGTGTAATGCTTCCCGGCCGTATCCTGATGCGCCCTGAGATAGGTGTAAATATCGGCGCCCCGGAACGAGTAGATCGCTTGTTTGGGGTCGCCGATCATCAAACAACCCAACTCTGCATCACCCTCTGCCGGATACAGGGTGGAAAAGATACGGTATTGCACCGGGTCGGTATCCTGAAACTCATCGATTAAGGCGATGGGGTATTGCTGCCGAATCACGCTTGCCAAGCGCTGACCGTTGTTGCCTTGCAGGGCTTGATCAAGGCGGGTCAGCATGTCATCGAACGTCATCCGCGCCACACGTTGCTTTTCACTATCGTAACGGTTGCGAATCCAGTGGATAGCGTGTTTGATCAGTTCAATTTTTAAGTTCGGTAGCGCAGCCAGTTGCCCCGGCAATTCGCTAATCGCCTCAAAGCCGGGATGCACGGGCGGCGTTTGTCCCGATTTGGCGAGGTTTGCCATACCGGCCGGCGATAGGCTTTTAAAACCCGTTAGTAGATCAAGTGATTCCTGATTCGGATCAGTACTCCAGGTAATTATTTTATCGATCCAGCTCTTAATGGAATTGGACTTATAGTTTGTACCGGGCAGTACTTTGTTTTTAACCGCTGTTTCCACTAACTCTTTAATTTCATTTGCCCATGCCCCCCAAGGCTGCTTGAGTAATTGCAAGGCGTCTTGCTTGGCGGTATTGACTGCCGTCATCAAGGTTTTGATGTCTTGATCGGGCGTTAGGCAGTTCGCGATCGGATCGGCGTTATATAACAGCGAGCGAATTTCCCCGAGTAAGTTATCCGGTTGCTGAAAAAGGCTATAGAGCGCCAGAAAGTCCGGGTCGTCGTGCGCCATTTCGTAATAGAACGTGCGCCAATAATCTCTAACGACTTCGTTCAACAGTTCGGTATCGTCGGTATTGACCTCCTGATGAAACAGGCTGCCACTATCGAACGCATGTTGTTGCAACATCCGATTACACCAGCTATGGATGGTGTGGACAGCCGCTTCGTCCATCCAGTTGGCGGCCAGTTCCAGACGCCGGGCACAGGCTGACCAGAGACCCGGATCATAATCCGCGCGGATGGCTTCCAGAAAGGCATCGCTTTTCACCGGTTGCTCACGGAAAAAACGCGCGACCTGGCTAAGACGCTCTCGAATCCGTTCGCGCAACTCTTTAGTCGAAGCTTCGGTAAACGTGACCACCAGAATTTCCGGTGGCAATAACTCACGCCTTGGAAGCGAGTCGTCGGGTTGATGCCCCAGTATCAAGCGCACATAAAGTGCCGCAATGGTATAAGTCTTACCCGTCCCGGCGCTGGCCTCAATCAAGCGGGTCCCGGACAAGGGAAACGTCACCGGATTTAACGCAATAGCCGTACTCATTCTGACGCTCCCTGTGCGATTTCGGTTTGCTGGATTTGATTAAAGGCCGGTTGATACAGCGTTTCCACCCAATATTGAAAAGCCTTGTCTTGATCGGTGTTTTGACCCGACTTTTGAGCGGTTTCCTGAGGGCTTTGGTTTAAACTGGCAAAATCCGGAAAGAATCGTGTCAGATAGGCATCATAATCTACCTCCCCTGGCGTCCAATCATCCCCTTGGTATCGGCTGATGGCTTTTTCCAGGGCTTTATCCTGATCACTGTTGGCAGCGGCGGCCAGCCAGGCAAAAGCGGTTTTGCAGGCCACCGGCAACGGGGCTTGCATGCCTTGGTGATACGCTTCGACCAGGGATTGCAGGTGCGCATAAGCTTCGGCTTGATCAATGGCGGGGATTTCAATCACCGTATCGGCGGCAATCACCAGCGTCTGTACCGGTAAATGATCGGCACACGCCGCCAGATGCTGCACCCAATGTAATAACAAATTGGGGTATTTGAGGGTCTTGTCTTTATTGATCAATCGCTGAGCGGTCAAATAAATCAAGCCATCCCCCTGCTGATCGCTGCTACGCCGTAACTGGCTCAAATCACCCGTCAACTGTACCGTCACCCCATCGGCCAGGGTAAAGGGCGGCAAATGGGTGGCATGAGCTTCGAGTTCGCTGGACCAGACGGGCAGTATTGCTTGGTACTGCTGCCAAGCCAATTTGACCGGTTCGCTGATGGCGTCATAGGTGGCCTGAGCAAACCCGCCTAAAGGCAGCAGGCCCTGCTGGGCCATGGCGGATTGTTGCTGGGTAAAAAACGCCGCGGTGTCATCGAGATCGGCGCCGTTCGCCTGTACGCTGTTTAAGCGTTGCAGCAAGGCTTCACTCAATACATAGGCTTGCAACGCGTCAAAGCCAAACGGTTCATGATCTTCGCTGGTGACCGTTTCCTCATCGAAGCCAAACTTCAGGGTATGATTGCAGAAGGCTTTGACCGGGGCTTTCAAAAAACGAGCCAGCGACTCCAGGGTGAGCGTAAACCCTTTTTCTTCCGGATTGGGTGCGGATCGCTCGGATAAATGGCTATCCGTTGCCGGCTCATACCATTCCCGCGCATAGGTAAACAGCCTTGGATCTCGATTTTGCAAGACATAGGCAAGGCTAAACGGTTGCAATGGATGTTCGACAGTCAAGGACGCCAGTAAGGAAACCTCATCCGCAAGCCGCCATCCCTGAGCTAACACTTCGCGTAATTGACTGATCAACACGGAAGGCGGTCGCTCACTGTTATCGCGTATGCTGCGTCCCACCCAGCTGATATACAGCTGCTGCCTTGCCGACAATAAGGCCTCCAGAAACAGGTACTGATCGTCCTGCCGGCGCGAACGGTCGCCGGGACGATATTGGCCTCGGTGACTCATCAGATCAAAGCTGGGCGCTTGTTGATTGCGCGGATAGTCGCCATCATTCATGCCCAACAGGCAAATCAGCCGGAACGGAATGGCGCGCATCGGCATCAAGGTACAGAAGTTGACGCGGCCGCTGAGGAAGCGTTGATGCAAGGACGGTTCATCCACGCTGGAGAGCCAGGCCTCACGCACCACATTAATCGGCATTGTATCCGTTTCCATTAAGCCCGCTTGCTCGCAGGACTGGCCCCACTTAGCTAAGGAACTGGTCAGGATTTCCAGGGTTTTTCGCTCCTGGTCGTTGCTGACTCTAAAAAAGTCGTCCAGCAGCGCTAACAGGGTCCGTTGCCATTCTTTGGTATTTTGTTCACGCTTGAGCAATAAGGCATATTTCTCAAGCGACTCCAGCAGAAAGGCCAAATCGCCCACCCATTGTGCCTCCAGCCCGCCAATTTCAGCATAAGGCTCGATCTGGGCAAAAGCCTCGCCGGCGCCGACCGCATATCCCAATAACATTCGGCGTAAACCAAACTGCCAGGTATTGGCCTCCAAATTTGCCGGCATACTTACCGCTTGGGTGCGTTGTTCGGCATTCAAGCCCCAACGAATGCCGGCTTCTTCTATCCATTGATGTAATTTTGGAATAGCCGATTCATCGATATCGAAACGCGCCCGCAGTGCAGGCACTTCCAGCAAGCCCAGAAACTCACTGACGGCAAATCGCGATTCCGGTAAATTCAGTAAGGCCTCGACGGCCACCAGCATGGGATTTTGGCCGCGTTGTTGTTGGTCAGCCAAACTGTAAGGAATATAGCGCGGGTCATCCGCTTGAATCTGGCCAAACACCGCGCGGATATGCGGCGCATATTGATTAATGTCCGGCACCATCACAATCACATCGCGCGGGTAAAGCGGTTCCCTATTTTGTTTGGCCGCGGCAAAACGGGCGAGCAGTTGATCGTGCAAAATTTCGACTTCACGCTGCGGGCTGTGGGCGATATGAAAGGCGATGGAATCATCCGCTACGGGTAGCAGTAAGGGGTCTTCAGGTAAAGGCTCCAGATCGAGAACGGACTGCTGGAGATGTTGCAGCAAGCTGCGTTGACCGGGCTCCCCATAGTCTTTGAATAGATCGATTTTGTTCTGCGGCCAATGCCAGTGCTCATAGCGCTGGGTTTCATCAAAATGGTCCAGCAAGCGAATGTAATCACGTCCCTGTTTACCCCAGGCGGCCAATAACGGCGGCGTATGCAGATGCAGTTCTTCGGCGGTCAATGAGGAGGTCATCCCCGCCTTATATGACTGCCGCCGCCGCTCGGCTTTGAGAAGTTCCTTGTCTTCAATAATGTCAGCCCAGTAATGCTGGCAAGGGTTATGGACAAACAACACGATCTGACAAAACTTACCCAGCTTGGCCAACACTTCGAGCGATTGTTGCGGTAGGGACGATAGCCCAAACAGAATAATCCGCCGTGGAATCCCCGCTGGACGCTGTTCCAGCGTATCGATATGCGTCATAAACTGCGCATGTACTGATGCTCGACTGGCGAACTGCATGGACGCCTCGCCCAAATCCTCAAGCACCGCCCGCCATAAAAGGGCTTGCCAGTGCTGTTGTTCGGGCAGAGGCTTGATCTCACCGTGGGCGTTGCGCAACACATCATTCCCTTCGGCCCAATCCGACATCCAGTCCGAACGGTACACCTGATATTGGTCGAACAGGTCCGCGAGTTGTTCGGCCAGTTGATAGCGTTTACGGCTGTTGCTGTCATCCGCCAAAAAGCTGGCCAGGGTTTCAAAACCGGATTGCGTCACCAGAATGGGCAACAACCGATACAAACGCCAAATCAGCGGGGCTTTGGCCAGGAGTTGCTCTTTGGGAATTTTCTCGCCCAATACCGCACGATAGGCACTCCAGATGAACAACGAGGGCAATTGCACTTTGGTAGAGGCGACAATGCCTAATGAGGCGTTTTGGGCCAAATTTTGTTTTAACCACTGCCCCATGCCATTGCTCTGCACCAGGAAAATCTCGTTCTCCAAGGGGGCTAGCGGGTGTTGGCGTAGCCAATATTCCACGACATCCCGGAGTTCTTCCAGTTGATTGGAATGAATCACGGCAATACCGCTATCCAGTGGGCTGATGTGATTTGATTCGGTCATGTCGGTTGCTTTATGGTTTTAGAGTGTCCAACTTGGAAAGGGACCATTGATTCTAATCATCCCTCAGCTATTGATAGGAGGCATATAAATCTGAGGCGGCAGTTAATAGATCGGGGATATTCGCCAGCGTAACCAGTCGTAAAACACCCATAAATAGTTATTTTGAATAAACACCGAAACAGTGCACCGCCTGGTTTTGCATGGTTTTCAACTATTGAAATATTTGACGGATGTCGAAAATCGAAGCATTATCGTTTTCACGAATAATGAAGTTGTAACTTCTGATTATTTCGGAAAATTTTAAAAGTGTAAACTCGCCAGTGCCGCATTTATCGGGGTGACACCATATTGATGTTCGGGTAAGGGCTACATGTTGACGGCAAAAAACGGCCGATACTCATAAATACTGCAAACACCAGCTTTCAAAAATGGACAGGGTGTACCATGGAAAGACGAAGACTGCTTAGGATTTTTTGATCGCTTGATTTTCGTAGCACCCTCAATGTATTGAATTTCAAGTTCAGAAATAGATACGTCGTAGTAACAACATGAACTGCAACCCTTTTTGCAGGGAGTGAATTGATGAACAAAAGAAAATAATTCATCCATAAAGCTGTAGAGATCCTTAAGCTTCGTTAACGGATTACCTTGATGATTAGAAAACTTCGTTAGCAACAAGTCTTCTCTCTTTGCCAGTCTGTTTGGTAATCGGATAATAACGATTTCAGAGTTTTTGCGAGCATTTTCTTGTTCTAATTCGAGTTCTTTATTCATGAAAATCTCTCAATCGCATACAGCCAACATGCGTGTAAAAATAGGGCATAGTGGCAAATATTTGTTGAATTTATAAAATATTCTGTATATTCCAACGCTGAAATTCATGGAAACGGAGCGCTAGCGAAGTGATGAATTTTAGTCCCCGATAGGCGTAGCGCCGGGCGGGTTTTCGCAGAAAACCTGCAAGGCATCGCGACACGCCGTTAAGTCATGCGAGAGCCAATGTTTCGACCCCTTGTTGGGTCGAAAGGAGGTGACGCGGACGAATCGGGGCCGCCGAAGGCAATCACCGTGACGGTGGAGTCCTGATTTTCGTCCCATGGATGGGCGAAAATCTTTACGGACGGAAGGCGTCACTCGCCGATTAAATCAGCTGCCTATTCCGATTTCAAAGTCGCCATTAATTCTGAATAAAAAACTGCTAGTCATATCAATAAATTAGTCATTTATCAGGACAACCATTTTTTCAGCACATGATCAGATCTAGGGTACCCTGAAAAAACCACGCAACTTATCATTGCCCTCCACCAAAGCATTAGCGCGCCGAACTAGTTGTGAACATGCCCAATTAATGTCCCAAGGTACTTCATCAAGTTTTTCTGCAATTTGCGTATAGTGCAGCCAGTCTTTGGTGCAAACTGACAGCACTTTTCTTCGTAATTCGATCTCATCTTCTACGATGACGTCACTATCATCCCAATACTTGTCACACCAGACAATAACATGATTCCATATGATGAAATGGCTGCAGCAGCCGGTGTCACGCCATACTGAGGGAAACACCGAAATCTGGTTGCGTTTCCGATAAAACCGCCAAGCTTTATCTGTGCGCGCATCCAGATTGATCGTGAGCGTCTCTCCACAGCCATCAGGACAACGCATAACAAATGACCGGAGCACACCTCGATTTACTAGAACGAAATCGCCAGGCTGTTCCATTAAGGTATCGGCATCACGACGGTGAGATACAGTGCCTCTGTCCCGAATTCTTTTAGCTTTCTTTTTCATGGGAACTTTTCTCTTTGGGTCTTGATTTCGCTGATAATATTTGCGCCAATTTCTAATGCAACAACGCGACGTCCTCTATCAGTGATTGACTTAGGTGAAAATTTGCACCATCGCCACAGCGCAATCACTAAAGCGATAGCATACTCGTGCGGGTCGCTCTGTTCATAAATACTAAAGGCGCGAACCCGTTGCAAACAACCGAAAAGCCAAAAGTCAGGTCTGGGCGCTGAATCCCGATCGGGTGTGCGCAAGATTGCGTCGAGTTCGTAAAATGGACGGATATTTTGTTCCCATTCTTTTAGTTTAAACTGTTGACTCGCATTTTCTTCATCCGTGCAGGTAAAAACTAATGCTACCTCTAGCATCGCTACGTCGAAACAAATTGGTGCTCCCTTTCCAAACTCATTAGTTCCCTTTACTTCACCAAGATCAATTAAGATTGCGTCATCACCACGCACTCGAATATTGTCACCATGTAGGTCGCCATGAATAATGGCAGATCGATGTTCGAATGAAATATTTTTAAGAATCTCCCATAGCGTATTGACATCAATTCCTGCATTTTGAATTGGCTCAGAATCCAAATAATCCCGATGAATTTTATCTGGGGAAATAATTCCAAGGCGTTCGGCAGCCAGTGCGAGTGATTCATTAGGCTTAGTTTTCTGCCAAGCAATGTCACGCCAACGTAGTAGTGTTCGATTAAATAAATTAGAAATTGCATTTTCTGCCCGGCCAGCTCTTGCAGCAATTAGCATAGATTCAGAGTTTTCAACGAAGTCTGCGACATAAACTGACTTTGAAAATCCTTCTACATACACTTCAAGATTTGGCCTTAACTCAAACGGTATGAATGGTGAAGCATCCTTCATGGCTCCAACTTCAAGCTCTAGCACTTTGCGCTCCCCAATTTTAACTAAACGTGGTAGTGTCCAGTGAGCGGTCGAACTCAATCTCCGTTTTTCGTAAGCCATGAAAACTCGGGATGTAGTGAATCCGGATTGAAGTTCATGAATGCGTAATTCTTCCGCATTCTGAAAGGCTCTACAAATCAAAAGACGCTCATCCGATTTAAGCTTTTCGGAATGGTCGAGTTCCACAATGTTGATGTGCTTCCATTTTAGAGCCGGTTGATACTCAATAATATTGTCGAAATTTTGTTGCCTTAAATCGTTTAAAAAGGTTACTTCTTCGTCCCAAGGGAATACAGGGTCAATTAGTTTTAAATATTCTTCATGAATTCGCAATTTATCTTTGCGATTAGCTAAAATAAGGACAAGGATTCCATGATTAATAAAGCGTGGCAGTTGTCTATAAGTAACCTGATTGAATCTCGCATCATTCGCTTCATGGCTGAATACCACGATTGAGGTTACGCCAAGCAATGAATCATTGAGATCGGCTACATCTGGATTCTCCAGTACCGTGAAACCCCGCTTGTTTAACTTATCAAAGATGCCAGGTAATGGAGTTGGACCATACCACAAAAGTTTTCCAGGCATACTCATACGTCTCTTCATTCTAAAAAGCTCAAATGCCGTGAATCCCCAGCAGCTATAACGCCATTCGCCCCGCAGATAGGGCAATCAGGATCAGGTTTAGTAGCAAACACGCGCACATTACCCGTTAATGCATCGTAGGATTGCCATCTGGCGCGCACGGGAGTTCCTGTGAATGCAGCTAGAAACATTGTCACCGCCAAAGATACCATCGTGCTATTAAGTGAAATAACTGCAGGTTGGTTAACACCGCTTCCACCATTAAAGTACGGATCAGATTCACGTTGTTCTGGAGTCATTAATTCTTCACGGATGATTCGCGAATCGAGTACATTACTGCACAGAAGACACGGTAAACCGGGAGCTAGCATTTGGGTGCGTCCTGTTACAGCGTAAACGTGATTATCTCTCAAGGTAATTGATACGCCGATATCGAACGCGGGAATGAGATATTGGAAAGCAAATTCCGATAAAAAGGCTCTGCTCACGTGAGAATCAGTACACATAAAAATGCAGTCCGCCGAGCACATTAATCGCCTTGCGTTTTCGGTAATGACGGAATCCGAGTAAATGTGAACTTGAGCGGATGGGTTAATCGTGCGAATAAGGATGGACGCAACATCAATCTTCGATTTTCCAACGGATTCTGGCTGCGTACCAACCACACGATTCAAATTGGTTTCTTCTACAGCGTCAGGGTCAATGAGAATAAACGTCCCAACACCAAGATGCGCTAATTGTTGCACGGTGACCGATCCAGTTCCTCCCAAACCAACGATTACAACCGATAAATTGCGCAATATCCTTTGACCATGCTCGCCAAATGCTCGAACTTGTCGGTCATAGCGTTCGTTATTTTCGTCCTCTGAATTCCGGGTGGCTGGAATAGTGATTATTGGGCCAATTTGCCGCACAGAAATAGATTCTTGAGTTCCAAACCACCGAGCTTTTAGTTTTCCGTCGCAGAGTATCATTGAGAATGCGTTTCCATCGGGAATACGCTTTTTTACAAATTCGACAAGCCCAACTTCGGTCGCATCATCTATTAAAGAAAACTCTGGAGCCCCCTTGGGATGCGTATGTAGCAGCACCAAATGTTGTTTTTGTTCGCGAGCACGCCTAGTTATGCGAGTTAAAAACTGCGGCGCAAAGGTAATTTCGATTTCTGACGCAGAAAGTACATCTGCTTCATTTGCAATTTCTATGTCGTGTACCAGATATCGATTACTAACCGCGTCATAACACAAATATAATGCTGCCCCTCTCTCAGTGTCCGCTTGAAGTGAGTTTATTAAGGCGGTAATGGTCGGTACCCCAACAACAATCTCAGTCATTTCAGCTCCACGAATCGGCTTCTAATAATTTTCACATACGTTAGCAAGTCGCAGGTTGCTGCATTCCATGCCCCATTAGCCACATGCCAGGAAAACCATAATGTCTGCGCGTCAGGTTGCCCGGGTACGACTTGGCCGATCTGTGCATTTTGTGGCATTTGTCCATTTTCCAGTCGCAATGAGTGATCTGCCCAGAAACAGTCTGGAGAGGCATATGGGTAACCATTAGGAACAACAAAACGAATATGAGTCTCTGGGGCTGACCACCCTTGTGGTAACGTTACGGAAGGAATAACTACGAGATGACATCCGTTCTCACCGGTCATTTTGGAGTCAGGAAAAACCTCGATCAGTGACGTAAACTGATCCTGAACAGATTTCATAGCATTCCAAATGTTGCGGGTGGGACAATAGCGAAATGTGCAGGTGTTTCGCGCCCTTTAAACTCTACTATTGTGGATGGGCGAATTACCTCATCAGGCTCAGTTCCCTCCCCTTCCAATACCAAAGAATTAGCTGCATCCCAGTCGGGAATTTTCGCCATAATTTGAGCGCCAGTTAGCTCTGGTTGATCAGTGCGATATTCGACACCGTCTACGAAATAGTGATACTCGACTTCTGGCTTATGACGCTTGTGTGTTTTGAGGTGTTCGATACCGCTTTCATTGAGATTAAAATAACCTTGCAACCCAAGCGTCTGGTCTTCTTCATCAACACGCTCCCAGATAAGGTCTTCATCCTCCTTCACATTTGCAAGTGAGCGTATTGTCGCGATCTCAATTTTTGGGCTTCCCCACCAGATTGAATGCCCATTGACTGTTAATTCAAATACAGTGCCCGTTTCGAAGGCAAAAAATTCTTTGATTGATCCCGTCAATTCAAGAATTTCATCCGACGAGACCACGCGGGTCCCATGTGCAGTGCGCATGATCAGTACAAAATCTTCCGCTGGTTCAAAGCCGGCATCGGCTAACACCTGACCTGCAATAGGAGTTTTATCAAGGGTGTTAGCCGGTTGACCGTTAATTTTGTAGGGATAGCTATGTTCTGTTGTCATTTTCGGTCCTCTAGTGAGAAATCTGACGATAATTGGGGGATTTCACATCAATGATCAAACGACCGTGATCATTGATGCGATTGTTAACCTTGCCGTGGCACACAAGTGGGTGAACACTTATGCATCACATCAGTACGGTTTTAATATACAATAAAGAAAGCTTATGCGTAAAGTTTTTTTACTGATAATGAGATGCCAATGAAGCAATCAACACAAAAAAAGCGGTGGGGGGTGGAGCGACGCCTTGAATTTATTGAGTTTGTATCTTATTGGGAAGGTACAATTAATCGATCTCATATAATGGAGCATTTCGGGGTATCGGCGCCGCAGGCGTCTAGTGACTTAACCACTTATCAAAAACTTGCCCCTCAAAATCTCCGATATGACTTAAGTTCCAAACGATATGTTGCGACGGATCAATTCGAATTTAAACTCATCGAGCCGGACGCGGATCGTTATCTCAAGCAACTGACTGCACTATCCACCCAATCGGTGGAATTAGAAGATACTTGGCTAAATACCACCCCAGCGGCTGAAGTTATTCCAATTCCAACCCGTAAAGTCGAACCAACTATCCTTTTCGGAATTCTTAAAGCTATCAGGTCAAAAAGATCCATTGAAATTGAATACCAGTCGTTAAATCCAACGACAACTGAGACTGCGTGGCGCCGTGTTACACCGCATGCCTTTGCCTCAGACGGATTTCGTTGGCATATGAGAGCGTATTGCCATCGGGACAATAGATTTAAGGATTTTCTCCTTTCCCGTTGCAGCAATACAAGAGCGGAGGGAGCTCCTGGGCCTGGTGTAGAAAGCGATGACAAATGGCTCACCTATTTCGAGGTTAAACTTGCACCTAATCCGCGACTCTCGACTTCTCAAAAAAGAGCAATTGAGCAGGATTATGCAATGCAAGATGGCTATGTTGTTTTGCCGGTTCGATATGCACTACTGTATTATTTCGATAAGCGCCTTAGGTACGATCTATTGCCGCAACGTTCAACAAATTCGCTAGGAGACCCGAGAGAAATACCTATCGTTGTAGCAAATCAAACTGAATATGAAGCGGCTTTGGAGACAATAGGCGTTCAATTTCGTACTGACTACACAAACAAGCTCGTTGATAATCAGTAGAGAAAGCCGTCTGGCATCTCTAAAGCAGCAATATAGAGGTGCCAAACCAGCGCAGCTTACCAAAGTAGCAAATTGGAAAGAGTGTTGCTCAAATTGAGCAGATCGAAGCCTTGGAGCAAAGTGCAATCGGCGGCTTGAAGATGTGTTAAAAAGAGCTACGAGGTCATCAAAAAAAGACAAAAACGGATAGTGAGGGGGGATATACCGTCGTTTCAAGCCTACAGCAACCTACGCTGTAATTGAATACATAGTCAAGCCACCGCAATCCCCAACAGCCAGCGGCCGCCCAATTTGCAAAATACCATCCAATCTACAAACCACGGTACCAGCCGTGGATTTTGACCAGCTTGGGCAATGCCTTGAAAGGAAACTTCCAATTTGCCTAACAACAGCACCGGTAAAGTGGCCATGACCACCAATATCCAAACAGAGTTTGAAAATGCAATAAAAGCCCAAAATTATAAATGTCGGCTATCTGAGAGGGCCTGTGGAGGCTTATCTCTCACTGTTTGTCATGTTTTCGAACAACCCAAAATAGCCTAAACTGTGAATTGGCTGATTTGAAAAAGGCATTCTCCATAGCTGATTTTCATCTTTTCATGGTTTTGAAATAGCCAAAGTCGCTATTTGATTTCAGACCCAAAGTCTGACCATTTTTACATGCAACCCGCTCAAATTATCTACATCCATGCTTCACCTAAAGCCTGTGCCTGCTGCAAAACCAGCTCAATCGCAGTCTCCTGCTGATCTGGCGGATACTTGTACTTACGAAGAATACGTTTCACCATCAAGCGTAACTTGGCCCTCACGCTTTCCCTTTGCGACCAATCCACCGTAATGTTCTGGCGTAGGTTCTCTGTAAGTTCATGGGCGATAAGCTTCAGGGTTTCATCGGTCAGTTCGCGGACGGCTGATTCATTATCGGCCAGGGCATCGTAAAAGCGGATTTCATCTTCACTCAACCCCAACGACTCTCCACGGCCAGCGGCTTCCCTAAACTTCTTCGCCATCTGAATCAGCTCTTCAATCACTTGGGCTGTTTCAATGGCTCGGTTCTGATAACGCTTGATGACGTTGGCCAGCAGCTCGGAGAACTTCTTTTCCTGCACCACGTTGCCGGCAAAGCGAGATTTGATTTCACCTTCCAGTAACCGCTCAAGCAACTCCACGGCCAAATTACGTTCCGGCAGGTTACGCACGTCAGCCAGGAAGTCGTCGTCCAGGATACCGATATTGGGCTTATCCAGACCAACGGCTTCGAAGATGTCCACCACATCTTCCGAGACCACCGCGGAATTGATGATTTGCCGGATTGCCAGATCACGTTCCTCGTCGCTACGTTTTCTCCGGCTGATGTCGGGCTTGGTGAGAATGACTTTCACCGCCTGAAAAAACGCCACTTCCTCCCGTACTGCTTTGGCTTCATCCAGTGTGCAACACAGGGTAAAGGCCTTACTCATAGCCAGCGCGGTATCGGCAAACCGCTTTTTGCCGTCCTTCTGGCCGAGGACATGGTTGGCTGCGCCGGCCAGTCGTTTGTGGCCTGTGGTTAAAAAGTCACTATAGTCATAGCCGTACAGTATGCCCCGCAGAATATCGAGCTTTTCCTCCAGCACGGAATAGGCTTCGGCCGCATCGACGGTGGGTCGGCCACGGCCCTGGCTGGCGGTGTAGTCCTTCAAAGCCGACTTCAATTCGTTGGCGATACCGATGTAATCCACCACCAGGCCGCCTTGCTTGTCCTTGAAAACCCGGTTGACGCGGGCGATGGCCTGCATCAGGTTGTGGCCCTTCATCGGTTTATCGACATACAGCGTATGCACACACGGCGCGTCGAAACCGGTCAGCCACATATCCCGCACGATTACCAAGCGCAACGGATCGGCCGGATCTTTAAAGCGCTTTTCCAGGCGCTTTTTCTGCTGTTTGCTGTAGATATGCGGACGCAGCAAGGCCTTGTCACTGGCAGAACCTGTCATCACGATCTTGATCGCGCCTTGCTCCGGGTCGTCGCTGTGCCAGTCTGGGCGTAGTTTGATGATCTTGTTATACAGATGCACACAAATTTCGCGGCTCATCGCCACCACCATGGCCTTGCCGTCCTGGGCTTTGTTGCGTTCCTCGAAATGGGCGACCAAGTCCGCTGCCACGCTGGCGATACGCGGTTCGGCGCCGACCACCTTTTCCAGCGCAGCCCAACGGCTTTTCAAATTGGCTTTTTGATCGTCTTCCTCATCCTCGGCCAGTTCGTCGACTTCATCATCTATCTGTGGCAACTGCTCCGGCTTCAGTGCTAACTTGGCCAGCCGCGATTCAAAGTAAATCGCTACCGTCGCGCCGTCTTCCTTGGCCTGCTGCATATCATAAACGTGGATGTACTCGCCAAACACCGCCCGCGTATCGCGGTCTTCCAGCGATACCGGCGTGCCAGTAAAGGCAACGAAGGTGGCATTGGGCAGCGCGTCACGCAAATGCTGGGCATAACCGACCTGATAGACCTCGCCGGGTTCGGCGGCCTGAGCCAGAGTGTCATCATTGGCGCTGGGTTTGGGGGATTTGACCGTCTTCAGTTTGGCTTCAAAGCCGTATTGGGTGCGGTGTGCCTCGTCGGCAATTACTACGATATTGTTCCGGTCGGACAACACAGGGAAACTATCTTCATCGGCACCGGGCATGAATTTCTGGATGGTGGCAAAGACGATGCCGCCGGAGGGCCGGTTAGCCAGTTTTGCGCGCAAGTCCTGCCGGGTTTCGGCTTGCACCGGCTGTTCGCGTAAAAAATCCTGCCCCAGCGAGAATACCCCGAACAATTGACCGTCCAGGTCGTTGCGGTCGGTAATCACCACGATGGTCGGATTCTCCATCGCCGCTTCCTGCATCACGCGGGCGGCAAAACAGGTCATGGTGATACTCTTGCCGCTGCCTTGGGTATGCCAGACCACGCCGCCTTTATGGTTGCCATCCGGTCGGGAGGCGGTCACCACGTGTTGAATGGCGGCGTGTACCGCATGGTACTGATGATAGCCCGCGACTTTCTTGATCAGGCCGCCGTCATCCTCGAACAGGACGAAAAAACGTAAATAATCGAGTAAGGTTGCCGGATTCAACAAACCGTGTATCAGTGTTTCCAGTTCGTTGAATTGGCCTAACGGGTCCAGCGATACTCCGTCGATGGTGCGCCACTGCATGAAGCGTTCGGCATCGCTGGATAACGATCCCAGACGGGCTTCGCTACCATCGGAAATCACCAGCACCTCGTTGTACTGGAACACATCCGGAATTTGTTCCTTGTAGGTTTGAAGCTGGTCGAAGGCCTTCCAGATGTCGGCGTTCTCGTCGGCAGGATTTTTAAGCTCCAGCAACACCAACGGCAGGCCGTTGATGAATAGGATGATGTCAGGTCGGCGCGAGTGTTTCGGACCCTTGATGGCAAACTGGTTGATCGCCGACCACTCATTACTGGATGGCTCGGCAAAGTCGATCAAGCGCACCCTATCCCCTCGGATATCGCCGTCCTTCTGGTACTCTACCGGTACGCCGTTGACTAGCAACCGGTGAAAGTGGCGATTGGCGGCTAACAGCCCTGGCACTTCCAAATTCAACACCTGCTGCATGGCATCTTCCCGCGCCACCAACGGAATCGCCGGGTTTAGCCGGGCAATCGCCGAACGTAAGCGTTCGACCAGTACCACTTGCTGATAATTGCCGCGCTCGGGGTTGCTGCCATCCGGCGCAAGTTCTGGTCCGTAAAGGCCTGAATAACCAACCTCGGCCAGCCAGCCGAGTGCTTCCTGTTCTAATTGGTCTTCGGTCATGGCCTGTCTCCGTTAGGCTAGTGGTGTGTGGTGCTCGGTTGCATCAGCGGGTCAGCAACTCGATGTAAGCTTGATAACTGTAACTGCGATTTTTTTTCTGTCCGGTAAATTCCACCACGATACCCAACTCTTCCAACACGTTGACCGCCGCAGTGGCGGTTGGGAAGGTGGTATTCAGTTTCTGGCGCACCTGTTCAATGCTGAAGCGCGGCATCATCGGCAGCAACTCAAACAAGCGATAACTGGCCGGCCCGACTTTCGCTGCGCCCAGCAGTCGCCGACGATCTGCCGCTACCAGGCTGGCAATCGCCACAATACTGCGCTCGGCATCGGTCGCCGCCACTGCCACCGCTTCCAAAAAGAAAGACACCCAGCCCTCCCAGTCGCCATCGGTGCGGATGGCCGGCAAGCGCCGGTAATACTCGCTCTGGTGTTGTTTCAAGTAACCACTGAGATACATCAAGGGTTCCGGCAATAAGCCCCAGTGCTCCATCAAGGCGGCAATCAACAAGCGGCCAATCCGGCCGTTGCCATCCAGAAACGGGTGGATAGTTTCAAATTGGGCATGCACCAGGGCAATCTTCACCAACGGCGGCAAATCATCCGGCGGCGTGGTGTGAATGAAGCGTTCCACATCGGCGAGCAAATCCGCCACCCGTTCAGCCGGTGGCGGTACAAATGCCGCATTACCGGGGCGAGTGCCGCCAATCCAATTTTGCGAACGGCGCAACTCGCCGGGTTGTTTTCCCGTGCCTCTCGCCCCATCGAGCAGCAGATGGTGTGCGTTACACAACAAGCGAACGCTGATCGGCAAGCCGTCGGCAGCGCGTAAGTTATCCTGCACCAGACGGAAGGCGCGTAGATAGTTGGTCACTTCTTCCACATCGTCGGTATTGCTGACTGCAAAGCCGGCTTCCTCATCGAACAAATCGGTCAGCGTGGCTTGCGTGCCCTCGATCTGCGAGGTCAGCAACGCTTCTTTGCGGATCGCGCTATACAGCAACCAATCCACGGACGGCACCAGCCCGGACACCCCCGACAACCGTGCCAACGCCAGCTCGGCGGTATGGTTGAGCGCAACATAACTATCAACGGCCAAAACTGGGTCGCTAGGCGGCAACGGATGCGGGACAAACGCCCGCACGGGCTCGCCCAAGGTCGTGGAAATAACGTAATCGCCGGTGCTGCGCATGGTATGCAAATCTTCTTTAATAGAGAGTCGTCATATTAAAGCATTCTTTAATAGTCGGCGTGAATATCAAAGAAAACTTGAATACGCGAAAGGTCGACATCTCAAGCCTGCTCTACCATGGCTTCGACTTCCGGCAGACGGAGTTGGCCGGAGATTAGACGGGGGAGCAATGTATCGCGGAGGTTAGTGAGAGTTTGGATTTGCTTCGCATTGCCGAAGATTCTGGAGATCAATGGGTAAGTCAGTTCATCAAATTTCCCTAGAACCAATTCATCAGGTATCAGCAGACGTTGCTCTTTGACGTCAGATTGATTAATACCTGGAATCGCCGCCTTCCCCCCTCGGTGCTTCAGCTCATGCATTATTGCGTCGCTCCATAACCAAAAATACAAGAATGTCTGTCCGAAAGGTTCTTTCAGTCGAATGCGAAAAACATGTTCATTAATGCCGCAGATTTCATAAGGAAAGCCATCGCCAAACATTGAAACCCGAGGTAAGAATACGCCTGGTTTACCACCATCCTTGTATAACAAGACATCTCGCGACTCCAACCGCCCGGCTTTCATTTTGTCGAAAAACTCATCCGAAACGTATTTGGTTTTGGCAAAGTCGAACTCACCAACGCGAATAATGCTTTCTGCGCCGATACTAGGAACGCCGCTATCAATTCCGCTTACCCCACCTTTAGGCCTACGACCCGTTTCAAGAGCTGAAAGCCAAGTACCTAGTAACCCAACTTGCCACCCCCTCGGCACCACCCCCAATTCTGACTCCTCAAAACTATCGGGAAACAGCGCCGCGGCGGCTTCGTCCATGCCTTCTGGAATGCGGCCTTGTTGTTTGGCGTGGATGGGGTCGAAATCGACAAACCACGATTTGAACAGCGCTTGAGCGATCGCTTCCAGCGTGGTGTTGGTTTCACGCAGAAGGGTGATTCGGTCGTCGAGTGCTCCAAGAATTTCCGCGATTTTTGATTGCTCGCCGATTGGCGGAATGGTCAACTCAAAGTGCGGTATCTCTTTGCATTTAAGGCTGTCGAATACAGCGCCAACATTGATGTACTTATTAACTTGATCCCACCAATCAGGGCCACGTAACAACCAACGAAGAAATTTAGGGTGAACCGTTTTTCCATCAGTTCGCAAAACAACCAAGTTTTGTCCAATAGCACACTCCAAACCCTTAGGTACGACAGCACTATCACCAGAGTTGCAACGCCGAACGACGATAACGTCATCAGCCTGAGGCTTCAGCTTCTTTGTCCAGTCGGAAAAATGCTCTTTTGAAATCTTGCGAACCCCGTCAAGTTCGATATGACCATTTTTGAGCTGAGGTATCGCAATGTACGGATAACCATCTTCAGCAGCTGGCGGAGTACGGTGATCACAATCTATCAACGTGACGCCGGCATTCTTAAGTGGTATGCGTGACCATTCGATTTCAGAACTCATACCCCAGACCTCCCATCTTCTGCCGAATCAACTGGTCGAGTTCCGCGCCTTTTGCCATCTGCTCGCCCAGCTTTTCGGTGAGCTTTTGCATCTTGTCGGCAAAGGCTTCGTCGTCGTCCTCGACTTCTTCGGCGCCGACATAGCGGCCAGGTGTGAGGACGTGGCCGTGTTCGGCAATTTCGGTCAGTTTGACGCTACAGCAGTAGCCGGGGATGTTTTGATAATCGCCAACACCATCTTCGCCTCGCCACGCCGCCACCGTACCGGCAATGCGTTCAATAACCTCATCAGTCAATTCTGCCTGCACCCGGCTGATCATACTGCCAAGTTTGCGGGCGTCGATGAATAGCACTTCGCCTTGCCGAGTGGTTTTTTGTTTAGCCAAGAACCACAAGCAGGCCGGAATCTGGGTGTTAAAGAACAACTGGCCGGGCAAGGCGATCATCACTTCCACCACGTCGGCATCGACCATGGCGCGGCGGATGTCGCCTTCGCTGTTTTGGCTGGAACTCATCGAGCCGTTAGCCAGTACGATACCAGCGCGACCGTTGGCTTTGAGCTGATAGAGCATGTGCTGCAACCAGGCATAATTGGCGTTGCCTTGCGGCGGGGTGCCAAAAACCCAGCGCGGATCGCCTTCCAGACTGCCGTGCCACCAATCGCTGATGTTGAACGGTGGATTGGCCAATATGAAATCGGCGCGTAAATCCGGGTGCTGGTTTCGGGTGAATGTGTCGGCGGGTTCACGACCCAGGTTGAAGTCAATACCGCGTATCGCCAGATTCATCGCCGCCAATCGCCAGGTGGTGGGGTTGGATTCCTGGCCGTAAATCGACACGTCGCCTAGCTTGCCGCCGTGGGCTTCGATGAATTTTTCCGATTGTACGAACATGCCGCCGGAACCGCAGCAAGGGTCGTAGACCTTGCCATGATGCGGGGCCAGCACGGCGACCAGGGTTTTAACGATGCTGGCGGGCGTATAGAACTGACCGCCTTTCTTTCCTTCGGCGCTGGCGAACTGACCCAGGAAATATTCATACACTTGGCCCAAAACGTCGCGGGCCTGGCCGGGATCGTCGCCAAAGCCGATGGTGGACACCAGATCGACCAGCTCCCCAAGTTTACCGTCCGGCAGTTGGGCGCGAGCGTAGCGTTTATCAAGGATTCCTTTCAGCTTGGGAT
The DNA here is from genome assembly GCF_050275925.1 of Methylomonas sp. MS20. Lineage (NCBI taxonomy): Bacteria > Pseudomonadati > Pseudomonadota > Gammaproteobacteria > Methylococcales > Methylococcaceae > Methylomonas > Methylomonas sp. MS20. The sequence continues at coordinate 41,850 of NZ_CP189963.1, read as the reverse complement.
TTTCGGTTTCTATAATCGCCAGGGCATCATCAATGCGTTTACCGATGTCGGCTTGCTTGGCAGCGGCACGCAGAGCTTCCCATCGGGCTGTCTCCGGCACCCAGAACACATTGACCTCTTTGTAATAGTCGCGGTCCTCCAACTCTTCGGCCAACATTTCGTCATCGCACTCATGCAGGAAATACTCGTCGGCTTCATCGGTAAAGCGCCGGGTGAGTTCGGCGCGGCGGGCGGCGAAGGTGTCGGAAACATATTTGACGAAGATCAGGCCTAGTACCAGATGCTTGTATTCGGCGGCGTCCATGTTGGCCCGCAGCTTATCGGCTGCGGCCCATAGAGTTTTTTTGATGTCGTCTAGCATAATCCCTTTTACTTTGTAAGTCAGTAAACCAATAACTATAAATCGGCGAGTGACGCCTTCCGTCCGTAAAGATTTTCGCCCATCCATGGGACGAAAATCAGGACTCCACCGTCACGGTGATTGCCTTCGGCGGCCCCGATTCGTCCGCGTCACCTCCTTTCGACCCAACAAGGGGTCGAAACATTGGCTCTCGCATGACTTAACGGCGTGTCGCGATGCCTTGCAGGTTTTCTGCGAAAACCCGCCCGGCGCTACGCCTATCGGGGACTAAAATTCATCACTTCGCTAGCGCTCCGTTTCCATGAATTTCAGCGTTTGGAGTAAACCAGCTTTCGTTGTGCCAAAAAATCAAGATTTTTGGCACAGTTTTCCAGTCGGAAGCCAATACTTGTTTATTAATCTTCTGTTGAATTTTCCTGCGCCAATTGCAACAGTGGGGCAATCACGGACTTTTCCCAAAGACTATTGATCATGTTTTCCAAAATTTCTTTAAGCTCAGTTTTCTCGGTAAACCATTGTTCAAGATGGTCGGCAACGCGCAATTTGAATTTTGGCCCCCTGCCCCATTCACTGGCGCAGGTTGACCACACCGGCGCTTGAGAAAGTGGATCTCGATAAACCTCAATGCCACCGCGTATAACGGCTTCTTGAAATACCCTCTTTGATTCAGATGCACTAGTTGCAATTTGATCAATAGATCGGCCTGCAAGCGCAAGATCCCCATCGGCTTTGAGTGATTTCAAAAATGCATCAAGTCCAATAAACCAGCGTTGACTACGCAAACTTGCATCACGAGCCGCACCAACCCCAACTAAATGTAAAATATTTAGTCCTGAATACTCGCCATTTCGACGCGTAGCGGCCCACAATGTTGACGCGTAGCGCACATCCCTTGCAGTATTGATGGCTTCAACGTGAGCTAGTCGCTCCCGCGCGCCTAACCGTCTATTACCTTTAAGAAATGTGTTTAGCCGATTGGCTACCTCCTCAAGCGCGGCGTTGAGCGCTTGCTTCTCATGGTTTTTAATAATGTCTTGGGTGGCATCACAAAGATCAATAAGCCTGGCTTCAACTGATTTACGCATATAACTTATTTGGCCGAACAATTCTGCTTGAACGGTATTTACGTCATCTGATTCAAAATTATAAAAAATCAATGGAATACCCGCTAAATCATCGGCCGATAATTCAGAAGTAACCTGCATGCGCTTAAATTCATAGCCTTCAGAATCTGTTAAAGCATGCTCGCCCATATCATCCTTCATCGAACGAGCTTCCTCTGCACGCGGTAATGCAAGAATCGATACTTTCCCCGTATCAAATCGCTCTGAAAATGTTTTTTGCATATGTTGAAGTAGCACGCGGGTGCTTGTTCCTGGAGCGTCGTTAAAACGTGAGCAAAACACAACTTTAGTTCTTGGGTCTTTAAGTCTGTGATCCAAGTCTTCGCGCACTGCAACATCATCAACGCCTTTGGTGTCAATGACCGTAATTTCTAGCTCGCCAAAATTACGGCTAAAACTTGGAATGAGAAGATCAATGCTCATTGGCAATGAAACATCCGAAAGACGGCCATTATTGACAGCCTTGAAAGTCTCCGTAACCCACTCCATAGGATGTTTCCGTGTTGAACTGTCATACCATAATTCCCGACGTGTTCGGTCTTCAAGACGCATTAATCCTAATACCTGCGTTCTAAACTCCTCCTCGCTATCACTAGATTTTACGAGCTCGTTCACCGGGTCATTATAAATAGGCTTCCCATCAACGATTTCCTTCTTCCTTACAAGTCCTGACATGTTGCGAATAGCGCGTTCCGCTTCACGACTAACGCTAATTGTCTCTCCTCCTTTATCACGTAGTCCATTGGTATTAATTGCCCATTTAGACGCACAGAAATCGGCTACTAATTCGCGCAATTCTGCGTCGTTCATCGGTAGTAGCGAAATGCCAAATTCAGGCCCAGTTTTAATATGAACTTCACAAAACGTTGTCCCACCAGCGCCTGTTTCGAGGACAGGGCGATTGATGGCTTTATCTGTTGCGGATGGTGGTACGAGTAGATCAAAAATGAAACTAATCCCCGTTGATTTCCCAACCCCTTGATCACCGATGAATGCAATGTTGTGGTTTAAGCGGACAAGGTAGTTTGCCGCTCGGGACAATGATTCGCGGTGTTTTTCGATTTGGCGACGAAGCGGCCATGGCCTTTCCTCGGCGTCGAGAAAGTTGGAAATTTCTTCGAGAGTATCTTCGGTAATTTCAAGGCATTCTCGTTCAGGATTCCAGAATGATGGTGGCTCAATTTGCGTCCACTTACGCTCAGCATATTTCTTGAAGTTATTGGCGTTTGTTACACCGAGCTCCTCTAGTGCATCGAGAACTCGATCAATATCAGCAGAGGAAACAACTTCCCCTTTTTCAATTCGGGAAATACGGCTCTGATCAAGTCCAGATTTTTCGGCTAGAGTAGATTGCGTCACGCCAGCTTCAGCACGAAGGCGTGCCACAGCATGTCCTGCTTTTTGATTTGGATTATATTCTGACATGTCGGCCACCCTTATTGATTGCATTTTGCATATATTATGCATATATGCAAAATTCGTCAAGCATATATTCATTTCGCTGAAAAGCAGCTTCAGTCTCTGGCGTTGTCGGCGAGTGACGCCTTCCGTCCGTAAAGATTTTCGCCCATCCATGGGACGAAAATCAGGACTCCACCGTCACGGTGATTGCCTTCGGCGGCCCCGATTCGTCCGCGTCACCTCCTTTCGACCCAACAAGGGGTCGAAACATTGGCTCTCGCATGACTTAACGGCGTGTCGCGATGCCTTGCAGGTTTTCTGCGAAAACCCGCCCGGCGCTACGCCTATCGGGGACTAAAATTCATCACTTCGCTAGCGCTCCGTTTCCATGAATTTCAGCGTAAGTGCCAATTGTTAACAATGAATCATTTTAATGATTCCTCCAAGATCCTATTGGGGATACAAGTGTCTCGCATTATTTTTCTGAACGAAGAGTGCGATAACCCTTTTTATATTTGGCAGCACATAATTTATTCTCGGCGACTATGGCGTCTTCCTGGGTGTCGAACCACTCCGTTCTGACCGTGCCAGGTGAACCAACCCTGCCCCACTCCTTAATCAATGACCAATCGTCAAACAGGCCTGGCGTCACAAACATTTGATAAAAGCGATGCATGTTGTTTTCGGTATCGTGCCTTTCAAGATATAGATGATTCATCAGTTACTCTCCAGAAGAGCGGATCGTATTGTCGACTTCTTGTGATTTCAACGCAGCCTCCCTAATCCGCATAATGGTTTGCCGGGGGGTTTTGAATTCCCGAGCCAACTCCGAAACGTTGCTGCCAGCGGCCAAGCGTTTGACAACGTCAGCACGCGCTTCCGCATTGAGCGCCGGCGGCCGACCGAACTGCTTACCCGCCGCCTTCGCGCGACCAATGCCCGCTTGGGTTCGCTCAATCAGCAAGTCACGCTCAAACTCAGCAACCGCTGCAATAACCTGCATGGTCATCTTGCCGGCAGAACTGGTTAGATCAACGCCACCTAACGCCAGACAATGGACCCGCACCCCGGAATCAGAAAGATGCTCGACCGTGGCTCTGACATCCATAGCGTTGCGACCGAGTCGATCCAGTTTGGTGACTACCAACACATCGCCCGATTCCATCCGGTCGATCAATTTATTAAAGCCAGGTCGCTCTTTAGCCGCAACTGAACCACTGATGCTTTCTTCAATCAAACGATGCGGTTGAATGGCAAAACCGGCAGCTTGAATTTCCCGACTTTGATTTTGGGTCGTCTGGTCTGTGGTCGACACTCGACAGTAAGCAAAAACGCGTGACATGCGCTAATTCCGTCCGAAACCGGCCAATTCCGGACGTTATTTCAAAGGTCTATGTCAGCTGATCCCAGCACCTGGCGGCGCAGCATACAGCCACAAAAAAGATGGCACTTGGCCGACTTGTTTGCGCTGCGGAACAGTGCCCCCTGCGCCACTTTAAATTAAAAAATGGGCTATGTTTTGTCTAACGATGAACCTGGGACGCACCATGAAAAAACGAGCCATTTTCCTCCTGCTGGTCGCGCTCAATGCTCAATCAGCCGTTACCTCGAACGTGTTTGAGATTGAGACCATCATGCCCGGCGAGCTATGCAATGGGCAAAGCAACGACGCGCTGCAAAAACTGATGGACAAACACCCTGACGACAGGGGCATTATTAACCTCTATGCGCTTTATCTGGGCCTGTGCCAACTGGTCCACCAAGGGAATATCTCAGAACAAGTCGCCTTGGATCAATGGGTGCCAGAGAAAACGAAGCTCATTGAATCGCGTCGGCAGCACTAGCAATTAACTTCGCGAGGAAGAACCGATGAAATGGATCGCCTACAACAGCGTGCTGCTCAATCAGACGCGCGCCGCGATGCTGATTGGTAATTCATCCCAGGCTTTAGCCGACGCGAAAGAAGCCGGCTTTTTCCATTGTCTATAAGAGCCCTAAAAGCCGCTGCCGAAACCTATGCCGTGTCCGCCGATTGGTTGCTTGGGCTGGTTGATGACTTTGATCAAGACCGGGAAGCCCGCAAAGACCGTGATTTCCTGGCTGGACTGCAGAAAATTCACTTGCGGGATTATTCGCGCCGAGGTACGGCAAATAGAAGCAGACACGGAGCGTCAAGCCTATGAAAAGCAGACCTTTAGCGTTTGACTTTTTTCAGGCTTTCATTAGAGTTTGAGGTATACCGCCGGGAATTTTAAGGTCTGCTCCGGGGCTTCCATTTTCACTGACGGAATGATTATGCCGAATAAATATCTAACGATAGCCACCACATTGGGATTACTGGGCCACAGCTTGGCCACACCAGCGAGTTTATCCAACTACACAGGTGCCGAAGGCGCTGGATTGGTCTACAGCAGTGAAAACAACGTGACCTGGACGCAAGACGCCAACCTGTTGGGTACGCTGGAAACTTCGCTGGGCTTCAGCAACGCTGTCAATGCCATTATCGCTGCCAGCCCGGCCGTCAATGATTTGGCGAATGCTCACGATACCCCGGCAAATAGTGGGCACTACACCGTGACGGCTTCAGACTTTTACGCGAACGGCAAAGTTAGCTGGTTTGGTGCAAAAGCGTTTGTAGGCTACTTGAACAGCATCACCTACGGCGGCAGCAACCAATGGCGCTTGCCGACTATCAACGAGCTTGGCCGATTGTTCTACACCGAACTGAACGGCACTGTAGGTGGCGGCATACCCAATACGACCCATTTCATCAACGAGCAAGCGTATGCATACTTTTCGGATACGGATTACGCGCAAAACTTCACTGAAGCGTGGATCTTCGTTACTCAGCTTGGCTTCCCGAACCACTACGATAAGCTCAATCAGAACTATGCATGGGCCGTCAGTCCCGGTCAAGTGTCCGCCGTGCCTGTACCGAGCGCTGCCTGGCTGATGGGTGGCGGCCTGTTATGGTTCGTTGGTAATAGGCGTCGCCGCTAAATTCGCGAGCGAATTTTTTTATCGTAAAGGGGTTGATCTTGGCCGCCGCGCAGGCGGCTTAGTAGAAAAACTTCTAAGCCTGTCAGGCAGCGCATTTCTGTGAAAAGAAGTTGAGAATAGATACTAGGCGAGTAAAATAATGTCTCACATGAATTCAGCTGTTAAGCCTATTGTTCCCTAGCATCACGAAACTCTATTTGCCTGACCATGATTAGACTCAACACTCAGAATACATATCGACCGAAACGCCCGTCACAAATTGATGACGGGCGCATCGCATGTCCGCATTGCCAACGCCGAATTGTCCCGTATGTTTATTTTTCATACGGCGTGGCCATGCATTCAGTTTGTAAGCTGTGCGGCGGGACTGTTCGAGTATTCAGGGAAGAAAAAAAGCCGATGACTTTGTTAGGCTTGCTTTTCCGTGTTTTTCTTTTTTTCGCTTGTTTGTTCTTGATGGTTGCTTACCATAGTTAAATTCTATGGTTTATATAAGCATCTAATTTCATTACGACATCCCTAATACTTTTCTGACATACTCTTGCGTTTCTTTAAACGGGGGTACGCCATTGTGTTTATCAACACTACCCTCGCCAGCGTTATACGCCGCCACCGCATATTCTAAACTCCCGTCATATCGATCCAGCAAGAAACGCATATACTGACCGGCTCCATCGATCGCTTGCGCCGGATCCTCAGGATCTTTAACCCCAAACCGTGCCGCCGTATCCGGCATCAGCTGCATCATGCCTTGTGCGCCCTTCGGCGAAAGCGCATGACTATTGAACGCCGATTCAGCAGCCGCCATCCGGCTTAAAATCCCGTCAGGCAACCCGTATCGGCTTTCCACTTGCTCGAATAGCGGCTGTAACGTCTTTGGCGTCTCTACTGAGCCGGCGCTACTGTTTTTTTTTACCGCGTCGTTGTAGTTGCCGATCGAATGAGCCAAATCCGGCCTGTTTTGTGTCGCAGCACGATTGAGCAATTCAGCGATATCACCACCTAAGTCCGGGCCATGCTCGGTCAGTAGTTTTTCTCTCGCCATCGCAGTTCCTGCACCATCACCAATACCGAAATCAGCGGGTCTTAGGCCCATTCCGGTTTCCGTGAGAGCCGCTGTGTAATACTCTAGTTGGCTGGGCGTCAGGTGGTGAGCGACCTCATTTCCCTTGAGGTCTCGCCAGGCTTTAACAGCTTGTTCGCCTCCCTCGCCGGCTTCATTAAAAGCTTTTTGAGCCGCAGCCGCATATCCATCGCCCTCCGCAAGATGATTGGACATCGAATCGAAAAATGCGCCAGCAGTACCATAGGCCTCGCTTCCCAATGCTTCGATTTGAAGTCTCGAACTATAAAGCGCCCCCGCCGCAAAATCGTAATTCATCTCACCCACCGATTTTTCACCTCTGGCCAGATGGGCTATCTCTCGGGCAAAATAGTCAGCCTTAGCCCCCGCCATTTCTGAAAATTCAAATTGGGTACCCGCGTTTAATTCTCTTGTCTCTTTATTATGAAAATCGCCGACTTTCGCATCGCCGGCGCTCACTTCACTGCCAATTTCGCCCATCCGCGCATTGACGTGCCCTGGCAAATTGCCGGCTGCTCCCCGCGGGTCGACCACGCCGGCGCGATCAAATTGCGCCTGTGCAGAGCCATAGGCTGGAGTTTCGGTTCGAAGACCGGCATTCTTGTGAGGATCGGCCATTTGACCGGTTTTCGCCGCGAACGCATCGCCCAGCAATTCAAATCCGGACGCTTTGGCTTGTCCCGCTTCGGCTCGATTCATGTTCCGGAATCTGGCCGGCGAATGTCCGGTCAGTAATGACAGGCCGGCCGCCGCGTAAGCTTGATCTTTATCGGCGATCAAGCCCGACTGGCGCCATTCGCCAGCCAGGCTTTGCGCGTCGCCGCTTAAACCAAAACGCAATAATTCATTATTCAGTCGGCTCATTAAACCGGGGTGGCTACTGATCTCGTGTCCGGATTCCAGCGCGCCGAATTGGGCGTTCGTGCCGAGGCGGCTTTGCATCGACTGGGTAGCGCTATAGGCTTCCGACGCGGACAGCACGTCGTTCGCTGATGATTGCAAACTTTGCAGGGTTTGGTGGTTAAGGCCGAGCGACACGACTTCGCGAGTCCCAGATTGTGCATCGGATGCCACGCTGCGGGCCAAGTCGGTTTGAAACCCGGCATCGTCGGTCAAGCGCGTGGCCATATCGTTAGCGATTTCGTTGGAACGTGAGCTATTGAGCCCAAACTGACTTTGCAACCGGTCGCTGATATCGCCCCTAAGCCGGTCTTTCCGGGTTTGTTGGCCATTTCGATTGGAACGTCCACCGCTCTCGCTCTCCCCGCTCTCTTCGTCTTTTCGGGGGAACCAACTGTCGCCGGCGGCCAGGCCGCCGGACAGCACTGACGCAAATTGATCCGAGGTGATATCGGTATCGCTATAGCGTTGTGCGTACCCAGACGCTTCGCTGCGCATCAACTTGTCGGTTTCGGACGAGCTGCTATTGAGCCGCTGTGAGTAACTGGAGCCGGTCGAGGCGTCTCGATTCGATGCAAAACTATTACCCGCCGAATTCGCCAGCGAGCTCATGAATTGCGTGCCGGCCTGGCGCATCCAGTTCGACGAGGACGAGACCGCTTCGGACACGTCGCGTCCGACATTAAAGGTAGGCAATACGCTCTCGGCACCGGTTTGATGAGTCCCTCTCAAGGGCGCATGGGTATAGGCCGACTGATTGGCAAACACCGGGGCCGTCGCCAACACCGCCGGCGAGCCTGCACGCTCGTCTATATAATCGCCGCTCTGCATGCGGCCCATGAAGTGGGTGGCGGTCACCGAACCGCCGTAGACCAGCATCAAGGCGATCGCCGGCGTCGACGACGCCAGCATGCCGCCGATCGCCACCCAATCCTGCAGCACCATGTCCATCTGGTAGATCCCTTCGATCGAGGGAATGTTGAAGCCTTGCGCATCCAGCGCATCCAGTTTGCCCAGCGCCGACATGTTGATGTACAAATTTATGACCGCCATGATCGGCATCCACAACTGGATCCACAACAGCATTTTGAAATACTGGCCGACCATCGAAATACCGGCCGACCCCAACATCACCGCGAACACCATCAACGGGGTAATGGCGTAGCTCAAACCCTCGATCCAGGTCATCATTGGCCGGACGATCCGGGTAAACAGCGTTTGTTCCGCCGCCCACTGCATATTGCGCTGCTGGATCGATTGATGGACCATCGCCGCCTTGTTCCACTTCAGGCCATCTTCGTAGCGGCCGACGATGCCTTTTTCGAACATCGGCACGACCAAGCTGGACAACATGTAGTCGTTGGCGCTGATGGTGCTATTGGATAAGGCCGATAAGGCATCGCTAATCCGGGTGCTGACATCCTCCGGGCGATTGAGGTTCAAGGTTCGTTGCAGCAAATCCTCCAGACCGGTGATGGCATACTTGGTCACGTAATCGTCCAGGGCCACATAGGCATCGGTACAGGTCAAAATCTGCGGACCCGACCCCAGATAAATCTCGGTGGTGTAGATTTTGGAGTTAAAGCGGATCGCCGTCATCACATTCGAGGTGCGCATAATCGCATCCATCGTGTTCAAGTTCAGATCCACGCCGGTTATCGTGCATTCCTTGATGTAATTGACGAACGAGGCTTCCAGATCGACTTGGGCCGTTGGCGAATTGGCTTTGCCCAAGGTAATCCGCGACAACAAATTTTTTCGGACCGCGATCAAGGTGTTTAAGGGATCGGCAAAACCGTGTTCGGTCATGCTGGGGACCGCGAACGCCTGTTCGAACAAGCGTGTCAGCCGGTAACCCATATTGGACATGATCGAACCGGCGACCGCCGGCCCAAACGGCACGTTATTGACCACCACCACATTGCCGGAATAGGCGTCTTCCACTTTGACCTGCACCCCCGGCGCAAACAAGGCGGTATAAATCAACATCGACGCGAACACGTCCTGATAGCGAATGCCGCTGGCATTGAATTGGGTCAGACCCCGCAACATCACCAGCATCACCCCCAGCGAGGCGCCGACCGACGCCGCCGCCTTGTAATGGTCGGTTTGGGCGATCATCGCGATCGCATTGAGGATCGCAGCCAGAAACTGGGAATCCCCGATGGAAAAGATTTCGTAGCTCATTTGGTCTCCTCATGGGTGGGATACTGGGCGGCGGATGCGCTGGTTTGTTCGAATTCCGCGTAATTGCGGGTTTGGGTGGCTTTCATGATGCTCGCGTAGAACTCGAGCACCGCCTTGATATTGCCGTGGCGCATCGCTAGCTCGGTGGAATCGGCCTCGATTTGTTGCCGGGACACGCTGAGGGTGTCGGCCAATTTGGCGGCGTAGGCGCTGTCTTGTAAGGAGGCGGCATAGCGGGCGGCGTCGTATAAGTTTTGAATCATCGCTTGCGCCAGCTCCAGCGCGATCGCCGGCGCCGCGTCTTCGGCGAATAGCCGGGCCATACCGTAATCCTGGCGAGCCATGTTGCGGATCATCGCGGCCACGGCGCCCGGTACCAGCTCCATAAACGCCTTCTCATCCGCGCTCAGATCGCCGGTATTTGTGCCGAATTTGTAGACCAGACCCGGTTTGACGCTATTGCCGATCAATAAGTCAGTCACGCGTTTGCGTAAACCGACGAGGGTCGTATCCTTGATAGTCGGATTTAAACAGCCGTCCGCTTCGGTGGTGTCGCACGAATACATTTTGACTTGGTTATAACTGCCGCTGCCCGAGCCGTTGAGCAGTTCTTTAATGCCGATAATGCCGTTCAGCGTTTCGACCGGATTGGTCTCGCCGTGGCCATCCGGGGCTGAAGTCGGTTCGTTGACGATGACCGTGCCGCTGATGCTCATCATCGCTTGCAGCAAGTCGACGCCGCCGAACTGAAACCAGTTTTTGGCACCTTTTTCGTTGAGCGCTCGCCAGACCAAATTACCCTGAATGATGGTCTTCATTTCGGTTGCAGCGTTGTTTTTCACTTGCTGCGTCGGGTCGCCCTGGGTACTGGTATTGGTCAGCGCGCCGAACACGTCGGTAATCCCTTTTGAAAACGAGATTTCCGACTTTTGCATTTTCTCGGTCGCCGACGCCGGCAACAAGCTGGTGGCATCGTTGACGATCCCTTGCGCCAATTGGCAGGAATTCGAGAACATCTGATTGAGATCTTGAATCCGCTTTTGCAAGCCGGACATCAACACCCCGCACTGGTTACACATTGAATCGATGGCCAGCTGGAAGGCGTAGCCGGTGGCATTGGCTGCGACCGACCGCATCAGAGTGATGAATTGGTCCTTGTTGATAAACGAAAAGCTGCCACCGAATAAATCGATCCCGCCGCAACCGGCGCTAAACGATGGCGGCATGAAGGACACCAGATTGGTTTCCACGATCTTGTTGCGCGAGACGACCGAGCCGCCGGTAATGACGCCGCGTCGCTGCCCGAGGTGTGCGGTTGGCGTGGTGACGTTGGTCATCGTCCCAAACATCGCGTCCATTTCCTGTTGCAAATCGGCAAAGACACTGGCCGGCAGTACCAACAGCCAGACCAGAACAAAAATCCCAAATGTATTCGAGTGCCTCATATCCGCTCCCAGATGGCAAAGTGTAAAAGACGATTAAGGTCGCAAGGGTTGCCGACGCAACGCCTCTACCAGGCGGCCGGCGTCATTCATGACGGGTTCGGTCAAGACCCCGTCCTCCGGCAGCAGAAACGAGGAATCGGTCACCCCGCGCGCCGTGTTGAACAGTGGCTCGGAAATCCAGCCGGCGTGTTTGGCCGATAGCAACACCCGCGAGGTCAAGTCGTCCAGCGAGACCACCCCTTGCGCCACGGGCAAGATCTCGTTGGGCGGTTTCATCAAGAACAGGGCCGGCGTGGAGATCACCCCCAGGGCCTGGGCTTGGCCGGTATCGGTCCGAAATTGTTTATAAAAGCCCGAGGGCATCGGCTTGCCGTCCAAGGACACCGGGTACACTTTGAAACCGAAGCGTTGCTCCAATACGCTTAACAACGGCGCTTGCGCCTCGCAAAAGTGGCAATCCGAACGAAAGAAAAACAACAATCCGGCTTGTTTGGCGATGGTGGACATGGCCTGCTCGTTGGCCTGGGTGGCCCGTTGATTGGCGGCATTGGAGGCAAAGGTGGCCAGCGGCCGGCGGTTGTTCTCGTCCAATCGCGGATCGGCCATCACCACCCGTTGCGCCACGTTGGCAAAGCGCTGGGCCTTATCCATCATCACCCGTTGCAAGTAGTAGTACGCCGAGACGTTCTGCTCGGTCGGGCTGTCGATGGCGGCGTCCTTGTAGTGCTCAAGATTCTTCCGAAACCATTCGGCCGAGAGATACGCCGGCGGCTGCACAGGCTCGGGAGGTGGCATCTCCTGTTTCTGAGGATTCGATGAAATTTTTTCCTCTGTCTCGGACGGACTGGGCGTTTGTTCTATACTAGGGTCCGGGGACAGCTCCCGCCAGAACCACCCGCGTTGTTTATCCAGAAAAAAAGACGGCTCCCCCTGATCGGACAAGGCCGCGCAAGGCAGCAGCAATAGGCAACACACTGTGAGTAAACGTTCAAACATGATTCCAATGTCCCGATTTTTTGGTTAAACCCGCCGGCCAGGCGCTCTTCAAAGCCCCCGGCACGAGTCCCGACCCCCGTTTTTAACGCCTTACGCGAGTATCATTCATGACTGAATACGCCGACATCCGCTTGTCGCAAGACGAATATTTACTGCTCCTGGAATTTCTCTACCTGGCCGATAAATCCGTCCGTAGCGCCGAACACAAACAAGTCAAACACACCGCCCCCTATCGCGCGCTGATCGAGAAGCTGTTGAGCTACGCCGACCTCCTGGACTGCGGGCATTCAGTCGTCGATCTGCCAGGATTCCCCCAACGCCTGATCTCCGACACCTTCGAGTCCAAACCCATTTACCAAACCTTCCGCGAATCGCTCGGCGAAGATCAATTCTGGTTGCAACTCGCCCACGCTTTAGCCGTTAGAGATGTCGACGCCGAATTAGGCCCGCCCCCTCACGACATGCCCGATGCCGAGAACGAAGCCTTCGAAGAGCGCCGCCTGTTCAAACAAGCCGAGAAGCTCCTCGAATGGCGAGACGAACTGCTTCGAAACGGCGTTAGCCGCCTGACGTTACGCGCCCCGGACGCGTTCGACGTCATGACGGAGAAAACCAAAACCCACATCAACTGATCGCCCAGGTCACCGACTTATCCACAAAATCTGTGGACAAGTTTGTGACAAATGGGCGAAAAGCCCTCGATCGATCTACCAATTCAAACAGTTAGCCCGCTGCGTAACATTTAGACAAACCGCCGTCGACTAACTCAGCGTCGCCGAACCCAGCAACGCACCCAAACTGGTCAGGGCGGAAACCAGCGCACTGAGCGACGCCCGCGCTCGACCCCACCGGGTCAGAAGGTCTTCTTGCTGGGTGTAATCGACGATTTTTTCGAGTTTCAGGGTTTGCTCGGCCACGCTGCGCCGATCGCCCATGCCGTCGATCAAACCAAGCGCGAGCGCATCCTCGCCGCTCCAGACCATTCCGGAAAACAAATTCGGATCGTCTTTCAGGCGTTGGCCGCGGTGGGTCTTCACCACGGCGATGAATTGGTCGTGTACGTGCGACAACAAGGTCTTGATCTGCTCGACCGCTTCGGGCTCCGGCTCGGAAAACATATCGGCGAAGCCTTTAAATTTGCCGGCGGTGTACAAACGCCGCTCCACGCCCAGTTTTTGCATGATGCCGGTAAAACCGAACGAGTCCATCCGTACCCCGATCGATCCCACCATACTGGCCCGGTTGGCATAAATTTCGTCACCGGCCACCGCCACGTAATAGCCGCCGGAGGCGCCTAAATCGCTGATGACGGACACCACCTTTTTGTCCGGATACTTGGTTTTGAGCCGTAACACTTCATCGAAGATCTGGCCGGCCTGCACCGGGGTGCCGCCGGGACTATTGATTTCCAGCATCACCGCCTTGGATTGCGCCTGCGCAAACGCCGTGCGCAAACTGTCGATCACGCTATCGGCATTGGTGAGGCTATCCGGGGCGATTTCGCCGCTGATCCGTACCATCGCGACATGCGGATCGTTTCGGCTAACCAACGTCTGCCAGTTCGAATAGATCGACAAGCCCAAAAACCCCAAGACCGTCAACAGCGAGAGCGTTTTAAACGCGGTATTGATTCGTTGGGTCTTGCGCATGACAGCCGTGTTGCTTTGAATGATGTCCAGCAACCCGTTGACGGTCGTATCGTGTTGGCTCATGGTCTTTACTCCAGAATTTCATAGTCGATGGCATTACGAATATCCACCCAATAACTGGGCTGGGAGATCGCAAATAAGCGCCCTTTCCAGGCCGCCAAGTGTTGCCCATCCGTCAGATTCCAGGCGAACAGCCAATGGCCGTCGGCCGTCATGTGCCGCAGCACTTGGCGAGCCTTGGGGTTGTCCCAGGCGGTGTGTTCGGCATCCTCAAATTGCCGGGTAGGATCGAAAGTGGCCGGCACCGGCGGCGCCCGGCGGATCACCAAGCTATGGGCGGTGCCCTGGTTATCGTCTTTATCGGTGGCACTCTGCAATATGGCCGGATACCCTAAAAGCGCATCCCGCACCGGATCGCGCGGCGCCGGCTCGGTATCGGCCAGCCGCAAGATCGCCCACAAGGGTTCGCCGCCGCCGGCCAGGCTATACACCCGCCAGCGGACGCTTTGGTCGTCGCCGCAGTGATCCAGGCAAGTCGCGGTCAAGCCGGCTTGCTGGACAGCGGATTCGAAGCGGCGCAGCATATCCAGCCGGGCCGTCACCGGAATACTCAGCGCATTGGCATAGCTTTGATCCATGTACAGCCGACCGTACACCTGATAAAGATCGGCCGGCTTCTCGGACGGCGTTAAAAAACTCAGCGCCAATCCGGCCATCCCGATGCCGGTCGCCACGTCCATCCCAGCCGGGGCGAGCGGCGCTCCGGTCGCCACCGCCCCGACAAAGCTGGCATCCTCGGCCAGATTACGGATCGTATCGCTCGAACCGGCCGGCTTTGCGGCCACACCGGCATTTTTTGCCTTGATCCGTTTGGCATTGACTTCTTGATACATCAAGTCCTGCAAATCTTGCCGTTTACTTCGGCTACCAAGTAGGTCCCGTAGCAAAAACGAGATTTGGTGGGCTTCATCGGCCGGCAATACTCTTTGTTGCGCGGCCGGCACGTTGAGCGGGCGGGCGACCGGGGCGCAAGCGTTGAGGGCGAAGGCGATGGCGATCGCTAACGGGTACTGGCAACGTCGGGGCATGGCTCTTTTCCTTAAGGGTTGGGTGAAGTGGGGACCGGTCCGATCGACCAGCCTTGTTGTTCGGCGTCTTTGCGGGTCTGATTCATATCGATATTCTTTAACCGCAACACGTTGCGGTCCCGGCTGTTAGTCCGATCGCCGTTGTAGTTCAAATCCGAACCGGTACCGGTCAGCACGTCTAACGTCAATTTGTCCGGCGTCTGGGTCGACGGCAGTCGGCCGGTACTGGTCAGGATATGGATCCATTCGTTCAAGTTAACCTGGCTCCAGTTAACCTGTTGCAGTTTGCCGATCGGAATGCCTTCGCACTGCGGCGTCTTGGGATCGCCGAAACTCATCCCCAATTGCGGGCGAATCTGTTCCTGGAGGATGCGGGCCAGCGGCGAGTTGAAGCAGCAATAGGCGTAGTTTTGCTGAACGCACATCCCGAGGATCGCCGTTCGCTTCCACCATATTGAAGGCATCAATCGGTAAGGCCTTCATCGCGGTAATCTCGCCTTTGGCAAATAACGCCGCTTCGGTCGTCGTCGACCGGGCGGGCGGGTTTTGGGTGGCGGGATCCGCATAGCTCACGCTGGACGCCAACAATAAAATGGCCGGTAGAAGTTTCATGGACGCTCCATTGATAGATACCTGTATGACTAACCTTTTTCGAGCAATCGCAGTTTGGTACCGCGTTGCACCACCAGATTGATTTTGCGGGTGTTGTCGATTTCGATCACCGGGAACAGGTTCTCGGCATAATCGATGTAATAATTGGCCAAACGCTCCATCGCGTAGCCCGTCCCGCGTAGAGCCCCGCCCTCCATCGAATCCTGGCTGAAGGAGCGTTGGAACGGGGTAGTGGCCACCCCGGCCGGCCCCGCCAGGGCCAACACCTGGGTTTGGGTGCGGCCGAACATGTCGGAAAAACCACGCAGAAAGCCTGCCAGCAACGCATTGCGCAGCAAAGCGCCCTGTTTGCTGACGAAGCGGCCGCGTATGCCGACCTTGCCGTCTTCGCCGACCGCGTAAGCATCCAGCGGGACTTCGATGACGCCGCCGTCTTGGCGGACGCACGAAATGGACTCGGCGCGGATATAGGCCCGTTCGGAACTGAGATCACCGTAACCGGAGGACACCACGAAGCATTCCTTGACATCGGCGGTATAGCGGTTCGGCAAAATGGCGTCGGTTTTCAGCCGAACCAAGACCGGAAAGGGGTTCTTCTGAGCGCTGCTGCCGGTCGGTGCATCCATTCCGTTGAGTAGATTGCCGGATAAAATACTGCCCGCCGGTATCTGCACACTCTCTTGTTCGGCTTTTTTGGTGTCGGCGACCTCGGTTTTTTTCTTGGCCTCCGCCTCGGTAGCGGGGGTTTGCTTAATCACCCGGATTTGCAAGGCATTGCGATCGGCATCCTTGACCGGATTGGCGGGGACCGGATCGGCGGGCATCGCCGTCGGATCCTGATAAACCCGCGGATTGAACAAGGCGTCGGCCTGGCTAACCCGCTCTTTGACCGGATGCGGTTTTGCCGGCGATTCGGGCGGCAACACGGCTTGCGAGCTTGACGGTTCGGCTTGGCCTTCGGTTTTCAAGCGCTCGACTTCGGCCTTCAAGGCTTCGATCTGGGTTTGCGCGGTTTGACCGGTTTGGTCGGCCAACTGTTTGATCCGTTGCTGATCGGAGGCTTGGTACTGTTGGTTTTGGGTAGCGACACTCTCCAACAAGCCGCGTAGCGTATGTTGTTCGGATTGCAATTGCCGAATCTGCGCCCCCAAGCCGTCGATACCCAAGGACCGGGGGTCCGAATCCGTGAAAATATGCCGGGCGATGTCCTTCTTGGCGCTGCTTGATGTGGGCGGCGGCGCATCCCCTAATAGCCCACTGATCACCACCATCAGCGTCACCAGAATCCCCGTGACGACGATCATCCGTTGATGAGCCGGATTCAGAGCGTCCCATTTTTCGAGTATCGCGTGTTTCATAGCGAGCCCTTAATGCAGTAGCGACGGTCTAATTTGCTCGTCGGTGATGCCGCGCTGCTTCATCACCACAAACAACTCGGTCGATTGTCCGGGCTCCAACCACACCTCCGGCCAGGCGGCCACCGCCACCACGTCGCTGACCCCGGCCCCTTGGCCGACGCACGCGCGCTCATCGAGCTCGACCCGTTGCGGCGTGGTATTCACGGTCTTCGCAACCAGGATCGTGGTATGGCGTCCGTCGAAGGCTTGGCCCACCGTGGTTTGAATCCCGGCTTGGTCGCAATAGACCGTTTCGTTGGCCGTCACCGGCCGGGCGCTGAACCCGCTGGGACTTTGCATCAATGCCAGTTCGCGCAGCGTGGTTTTGAGCTGGGCGACATGTTCTTGCTGCACGGTATCGTCGCTATCGCCGGCTTTTTTAGACGCCGGTTGCGACTGAGCTAGGCGCGAATACTCGACGCCGGCCAATTCCAGGCGTATCTCTCGGGGCGGGATGAGTTTGGGCGCCAAAGTCAGGGAAATGGCGAGCGCTTCGTTTTCGCCGGGCGTAATGTACAGCGTCACCGGATCCTCGCTATTGCTGGCGACGTACACCACATTGCCTTCCACTTGGGTTTCGGCCCGGCTGACCGTTCTGACCCGCGGACTGGGAAACGGGGTCACGATTCGGTTCAGATGGTTTTGCGCCACCGTCACAATTTCATTGATGCCCGGCGAGACCTTGATGGTTTGCGGGGTGATGCCGCCGCCGGTCGTAGGCTCCGGGGCCGAACCGGTCTTTAAGACGCTGGCCGGCACGGGAGGCAACGCCACCGCTGAGTCCTCCGCAACCGCGGCACCGCAGCTCAGTCCCATCAGGCCCATCATCAGTACGAAGTTACGGATTGGCATTCGTCGAGGCCTCCATTTGTTTTTGCATTTCTAAATACTCTTTTGTCTTAGGCTCCCCCTGATACACATTCAGGTCGGTGACCACCGGGTTGTAATTGACGATGGCGATCTGAAATTCGTAGGTGCGGTAGGCGGCTTCCGGTTTGTCGTTAGGGCCTTTGGTCGTCAATTGACCGGTCACGAACACCTTGTGGGTGTCCTGTTCGTAATAGACTTGATTCGGCGTGAACGTGGTCGAGATTTTGTCGATCTTCAACGCATTGATTTGGTCGTGCATCGCGTTCACGGTTTCTCGATGAATCTGCGACGACAACAGCGGCGAGACCGAATCGGCCACGAAATCCAGGGTGTTCGGCGTGACGTTGCCGAGCAATTGCGCCAGGAACAACCCCCAAGCTTGATAGGTCTTGGCGGAGGCATCCTGCCTGGAAATTTCCACTTTCTCGGTCAGATTGGGCGGAATCATGATGACCGTCCGTTCGGTTCGGAGCGCGGCAAACGCCGTGACCACATTGGTGACCAGTAACCCGATCAGCAGGTACCGGTGCAACCGGTTTTCGGCCTGCACAAAACCCCAGGACTCTAAGAACACGTTCAGCTTCATTGGTAAAACCGCCGGATGTAGGGATTGGGAATCGAGATGGCGCCGGTCGGCAGCAAGCCGATCCAATAAAACGCATGTACCAGAAAACCATTCGGCCGGTTGTCGGTGAAGCGGCGGATGAACTTGATCACGAAGTAGGATGCAATCAGGCAATACAACAAGTGGTCGATGAAGATGCCGAGCAACATCATCGCCACCACAATCACCAAATCGTGAGCGGTCCAAATCAACAGGATCGGTGGTTCGTCGATAAAGCGCGGGATTTTCGTCGGTTCCATGCTACTAGCCTCCAAGGTAGGTGACTATTGTGCACAAAACAAAAAATAAAACCCGCTGGCTAGATGCTTTTAAAACGCATCTTCCCTGCGGGTTTTTCTCAGGAATATGATAAACAGGGCGTTTTGTTCGAGAGAGCGACCATGCTTGGTAGCAGTAGATCTCATCTAGATGGCTATACCATCGTCGAGTATATGGGGGTTGTCAGTAGCGAAGCCATACTAGGCGCCAACGTATTTGTCGATCATTTTGCAAGCTGGGGAACTTTTTTGGCGGTCATACCAAAGGATACGAAAAAGAATTTAGCCCCCTTCATATGCTATCGAGATGCTGATAGAACGCCCTAGAGCTTGCAGAGCAAATGCAGGTACCGGTATTTCGTTAGATCACCAATTTAGCCAATGATTTTACGAGAGTCTCTACCGTTGAAGCCCCCTTAATGTGCTTGATACGCAGACACGCTAATCCTACCGGGAAAATACTAATATATTTATATTTATACGCCATTAGCAGTATACTTATGAATAAGCCGATACATTCCAGCCAGATTTGCTATGGATAAAATCAAAAATCCTTTTTCTCCCGGCGCAGGATCGCCACCTCCGGAAATGGCCGGACGGGACACCATTCTTGAGCAAGCCCAGGTATTGCTGGGCAGAGTGCGTGCTAAGCGACCGGAAAAGAGCTTATTACTGACGGGGTTGCGAGGCGTCGGTAAAACCGTCCTATTAAACGATATCGAGCGTATGGCGATTGATTCGGGTTATCGCACGCTGCTAGTTGAAGCGCATGAAGGAAAACCTTTGGCTGTTCTAATCGCGCCGCATTTGCGCCGCCTACTATTTGATCTCGACAGGCTTGCTGGCGCCGGCAATAAAGCCAAACGCGGCATTGCCGTTCTAAAAAGTTTCATCGGCGCCATCAATATCAAAGTTGGCGACTTTGATATTGGTCTGGATATCGAACCCGAATCAGGGTCGGCGGACAGTGGCGATCTGGAAGTTGATCTTCCCAGTTTGTTCATGGCCGTCGCGGAGGCGGCAGAAGAACGTCAGTCTGCAGTGGCGGTACTTATTGACGAAATTCAGTATTTCAGTTCTGCCGAATTAAGCGCTTTGATTATGGCCATGCACAAAATGCAACAGCGGCAACTGCCCTTGGTGCTTTTTGGTGCGGGTCTGCCAATTTTGCCCGGCTTGGCCGGAGAATCCAAATCGTATGCTGAGCGGCTATTCAGTTTTCCGGAGGTTGGTCCGTTGCCAGAACAGGATGCCTTCATCGCTATACAGGAGCCGATTCGCGCTGCAGGGGAATCGATCGAACTAGAAGCCTTGCAGGAAATTTACAGCATGACGCAAGGTTATCCATATTTTCTTCAAGAGTGGGGTTATCAGGCCTGGAATCAAGCTTTTTCGTCACCAATCACATTACGGGACGTCAAAGATAGCAGCGCCTTAGTCTCCAAACGTCTGGATGAGAACTTCTTCCGCGTACGTTTTGATCGATTGACACCGCGTGAGAAAAACTATCTACGCGCCATGGCGGAACTCGGCCAAGGACCATACCGTACCGCTGATGTTGCCGAGAAACTCAACGTTAAGATAAATACTTTGGGACCGGTACGCGCGAGTTTGATCAAAAAAGGCATGGTATTTAGTCCATCCCACGGTGATATGGCCTTTACTGTGCCCTTATTCGAAGAATTCATTCGTCGCGCTATGCCAATTTTCAGTGTTTGAAGTGGATGGCCGCAATCCCGCGCCGGACTACCATATCCAGTACCTGTGTCACCTTCCGACACTATACATATTAAGATATTACCCACAGATTTTCAGAGTTATCCACAAGCTTCCGTATTATTACTACACCAATCTCGTCGTTTCTGGACACAATTTCCGATATTTATGACCATAAAAACCGTAGTAACACTTCATTTATTCCGTATTAAGATCACATATAAAGACCAAATGCTCCACCTAAACCATTGTAAAAATTGGGACAATTCGCACAATTTCTTTCTTTAGTCTTTTTTAGAACTAAAGAAGTATTACTTAGTACCGCCGCAGAAACGGCGGTTAAAACCCAATTTGCTAAGATTTGAAAGATCAAAACCTAGGATAGAAAATTTATCAAACATACGGAAAGTCTGATTGATCTTTCTCCGCGTCACATACAACACCGACCAAAATATCATCTTTGATTTCTCCGTAGTAACACTACATGAAAAAATATTCCCATTTCTCAAAAACGCAATAACTATTCAACTACTGTTTCCCGACAGGAATGCAATTTTCTTAACCATCCCTCACTTACCTTAGATTTTCAAATATTCAAAGTAGATCCCAACTAGACATTGTTTAGCCGAACACAAAACACTATCTCCGTAGTGAAGCGACATGAAGGTTAATTGGAATCGGCTAATTTCCTCCCATATCATCAGCTAATCCATCTCCGTAGCACCGCAACATCAATACGGTTTACCTAACCTACCATCACTTTCTGAGAGGTGCCCATACTTAGGATTGAGGCTAAAAGCCCATTGCTCTTCCGATACCGGATACTATGCCAATAATAAAGCAACAAGAAATTTGAATAGAGTTACTCTTCCCTCATATCATCAACCAGATCATCTCCGTAGTCTCGCGACGTAAATCTGGATTACTTATCCTGACATCACTACCCGTAAGGTATTCACTCTAAATTTCAAGGAAACAGAACGAAAGTGAGATGATGAATTTTAATCCCCGATAGGCCTAGCGCCTTGCGGGTTTTCGCAGAAAAACTGAAAGGCCTTACGACTCGCCGTAAAGTCATGCGAGAGCCTTGTTTCTGACCCTGGTCGGGATGAAACTTAGTAGCGTCTCTGACGAATCGGGACCGTCGAAGGCAATTAACATGACGATGGAGTCCTGATTTTTGTCCCATGAATGGGCGAAAATTTTTACCGACAGAAGCCTTCGCTCGCTGGTTATTTCAGGGGTGAAACCGAGCAGGCCTTAGTTCGTCCGGTACCGGACACCATCTCCGTGTTAAAGCAACAGGAAGGTCGAATGGAATCACCTGAATCCTCCGAACATGATCAGCGGATTCATTTCCGTAGTGTCGCGACATGAATCTGGAATATTTAACGAGACTTCGCTTCCCATAGTGTTTGTATTATGAAAAATTGCAACCGAACAGGCCATAGTTCGTCCGGTACCGGACACTATCTCCGTAGTTAAACGACAGATAAATCTAAGGAAATCGCCTGATTCCTCATCACGTCATAAGGGGCTTCATCTCCGTAGTTTCGCGACATGAATTTGTAGTATTTAACTCGGACTTCACTTCCAACGTTTTTTGTATTATGAAAAATTGCAACCGAACAGGCATAGTTCGTCCGGTACCAGACACTATCTCCGTGTTAAAGCAACAGGAAGGTTGAATGGAATCACGTGAATCCTCCGAACATGATCAGCGGCTTCATTTCCGTAGTCTCGCGACATGAATTTGGAGTATTTAACCAGAACTAACTTACCAATGTGTATGTATCATGGAAAGTTGAAGCCAAACAGGCCATAGTTCGTCCGGTACCGGGCACTATCTCCGTAGTCTCGCGACATGAATCTAGAGTATTTAACGAGACTTCGCTTCCCATAGTGTCTGTATTATGAAAAATTGCAACCGAACAGGCCATAGTTCGTCCGGTACCGGACGCCATCCCGCAGTGAAATGACAGGAAATTTAATGGAGTCGCTCCGCTTCACATCGTCAGCGAGCTTTTCTCCGTAGTCCCGCAACATGAATGCGAATAACTTAACCTGAACTCACTTATCGTGATTTGCGCATTATTGAAAGTTGAAGCGGAACAGGCCATTATTTGTCCGGTACCGGACACTATCCCCATAGTGAAGCGATAGGAGAAATGGAATGGATTTTTTGAGCAATCTAGAAACTAAATTGACGGTAGAATTAGGAAACGTATCAGCGATTAACACTCCTTAGATCACCGTAGTCTCGCAACATGAACACTATTTTAGTATTCAGAAATGTCTCTGGCGTTTAGACTGAAGATGCTTTGACATATAGCTAGCCGGTGACCATTCCGTACCGGCACTGAAAATCTAGGAAATGAAACGTAAAAGAAGCGAAGATATTTAGTCCCCGGTAGGCGAAGCGATGGGCTAGTAATCTTAGCGAAGCAGAAAAAACCTGCATAGCTTCGCGACACCCTGCTATATCATGCGAGAGTATCGTTTAAGACACTGATTGAGATGACACTTGGTAACTTTGTCGAATCAGAGCGACGAAAGCCTAAAAAGAGGTGTGATTTTACAGAATTATCCCGTTAGGATATGCGAAAAATCATTTGACAAAATAGCAATGCTCCTGAAATAGCAAAAAATTAAAATTTACCGCTTTCCGTAGTCTCTCTTCATGAACTTAACTTTTCTTCACAAAATATCCGCAATCATTTCCTTATTTGCCCCATGGCAACAACATACCTGAGCTCGGCAGACAACGGACACATCAAGAGATGTTTACCGACGAGCGATGGCTTTCGTCGATAAAGAGTTTCACTCATCCATCGGATAAAACATCGGCTCTGGTATGACTTAACGGCGAGTCGCAAGGCATTACACCTATCGTGGATTAAAATTCATCACTTCGCTTTACGCCGTTTCCATGAACTTCACCCAACAAAAGTGAAAAATTCACGCCTTTCTTCGTCTCGAGAACTCAAGAACAAATGGTTCACTTCTCCCAGTTCCATGGATAACAAAATCACACCAATCAAACTCATCACGAAGTTGATTTAACACAGCTTCCATACGTGGACGTAATCTCGAACGATCACCATGCCAATGGATGACATTAGCGATATACTCGAGCTCTTTTTTATAATAATTTCCTTGTGTACAAAGGAAACGATATAAAGCTCTCCCGTTTGCAGAAGAGATTTTCCTGCGTATCTTCCAATTATGGAAGGTTGCCTGTTCCCTCAACCATTTGACCATCAGTGGAGAAAATTGAGCAAAAATTAACCCGTCCTCTTCATATGCCCGCCATTGAATATCGACCAACCTAATAGTCTGACCATCCCAGGTCTCACCAAGATACAAGTCTTTTTTTCGCGTTTCGAGTTCAATGCTAACGTGAGCAAGTCTTTTTATTGATTCCACCGTTGCTTTGTAGTTAAGACCTGAGTCATTAATACCAAGCTCTTTGTTGATCTGCCCAACAGTGGCAATCATAACCTGTACAGTTAGGTTCCCACGTTCATCATTTAGCCAAGATGAGTCATTCAATGGAACTGGTAACTTTGACCCCTGCCCTATCAACCGTCTGCCAGACAGTTGCAACATCGCAAATAAAACGTCTTCATCTTCAATAGTTACCGGTGGGCCGAAGCGCCGTCCTCGACCAAACGGTGTTTCAAACGCAAATGCCAAATCTTTATCTAACATATTGCGTTGGTATCGAGCTGGAATAGGAACAAAAATAGGTAATCGAGCTAATAGAGTCGGGATAGCATTGTTATCAGAGACAGTCAACGATGTGAACAATCCCAATTGTTCGGCTTCTAGCAAGCGAGCGTCGGCGGCCTTTACAAGTTTTCTTCCAATCCCTTTTGGTTTTTTGCGTTTTACCTCAGGAGCACCCGATTCAGCTTCTGCCACAATTGCTAAAAGCTCTTCGGTGCCTATCGCCGTTTCTTTATCCGCATCGAACAAATCCTTCTGTCTTTGTTGTGCCTCTGCATTTCGCTCGGCCAGAAATCGTTCCATTTTTGATTGCGATGATGCCATTCATAACTCCGTGATAGGTACTTTTTCGGTACATCTAGTAATAAGTATGATCGTTTACTACTATCTGGTCAATGTACAATACACCAAACAGTGTGGTACTATCAAGCGTATAGTACTGTTAGGAATTGAACCGTCCGGTACCGGACACTTAGGAATCGACTCTAAGCTTGGGCGAACATAACATGGCATCAGAACAAAACACAGTCATACCGAATTATGAAACCCTAAGGGTGCTTACCATTGGAAATCATAAGGGAGGCGTAGCAAAGACAACCTTGTCCAAATTACTAACGGAATTTTGTGTCCGGGAAGGAAAACGAGTTTTAGGTATAGACATTGATCCCCAATGTAATTTCTCAGCACGGTTTGTTCAAATGGCAGAAGATGGAGGTACGCCACCCTTTCATCCAAATTTCGATCCAAAGGATCCAACTTGGGATGAATTACCATTTGCACCCCCCGGCTATTGGTCAATCGCAGAATTTTTTCGATTAGGTTACGCGGAGCCCTACCCAACAGATAGTCCAAATCTTCACTTTATACCGTCTCACAAGCGGGAATTAACGTCATTTCTCGAACAGGTTGAGAGAAATAATATTCAAGAAGCGGTAGTGGAACACATGAGAGCGATGCTATCCATAGATTATTATCAAGAAGAATTCGATCTCGTCATTATTGATACGCCACCTCAAACATCTGCGTTGACCGCATCTGCAGCGCGAGCTGCGACTCATCTATTGATACCAACCGAAATGCAAGAAGATTCCGTCGCCGGGATGGCAGATATGGCTCAACTTTGGCAAGCGGAAAATCAAGTACGAGACATCAATAAACTACAACTCGTTGGAATCCTTGCGACAAAATATGATCCCCAGTCAGCAGCGCAAAGACGAACAATGGAACAGCTAAATCAAAATAAAATATTGGGGGACAAGCTCATATTTCCACCAATGAGGTATCTGCAAACTTATGCGAACAGCTCATCAACATACGCGAATCCGCGGTCATTATTTGAAATGCACGAAAATACATCAGCACGCGCTGAGGCTGAGCAATTTTGTAAAGTTATCTTTGAGAGGATTTTCCAATGACTGAAGATAGTGGCAAGAAGAGACCAGGTGTTTTAAGACGAGCACCACTAGGTGTTCAATCTGGCACAATATCAAAGGTTGCTGCACAAATTGCAGCTGCAGAAAACGCCACACAGCAGGAGTACGAATTACGCCAAGTACCTCTTGCCGATATTCAGTTATGGGAAGATCAACCAAGGACTTTTCGGCTGACTCTTGATGATATCTATCGCGGATATATCCTCGATGACGATCAGGACAACCCAAATAAATTAGAGGAGCTAGAAGGCATTATCACGTTGGCCATGAGCTTGAAGGAATATGGTTTAATAAATCCACCGATAGCATTTGCGTTACCGGGAAAACAAGTTCAGTTGATGGGAGGGCAGCGTCGCACTATGGCTGCCATCTTTGCATTGTTTCATTTACAAACCCAACTTGATGAACAAGATAACCGAATTCATGAGTTATCCATTAATCCGGAGCCGGATTTATCACGATTACAATTAGAACGTATTACCGTAAAGGTATTCTTAAGGAAGCCACAATCCCAAACAGTAGAACGATTAGGCATAATTGATAATGTCCAGAGGGATGATTTGTCTATTGGAGACAAGTTGCGCTGGCTTATGAAATTTGCAGCCCAACAAGAAGAGCAGGGTAGGGCAGTCCGATGGCGAGACTTAGTCGATACCTTGGGTCTATCAAGATCACAAGCCTATGAATGGATAACTGTGGTGCAAATCCGCAATGATGAGCATGTCCAACAAGTTATTCAATCTGTAATCAAGGGGAATGTGTCTTTCGCCAAATTGTTGGAATTTGTAAAAGCGGATTCACAGCAACGAGAGCAATTGTTTAAACAATGGTTCGGAGAACGAGGAATACGCAGAAACCAAACAAAGATTTCGTTAGGGCAAACTTCAAATCTGAATGCATTACGTTCCTTGGTACTTTCAAATGTAGACGAGGAACAACTTGAGTCTTTTACGGCTATAAATTGGGAAGATCCAAAAAGTGTGAAAAAAGCGTTCGCTGCATTTTTAGACTATTGGGTAGAAAAGCATGGCTGATGTTCGTCCGCAAGGAATCAAAACGACTGCGTCAATACGAAAAGTTACAGTAAAACTGCCGGCAAATTTGAAAGCAGCATTACCAGGCCAAATCTTGGCCGATGGCTATAACATGCGCCAGAAAAGCAAATGGGTTGTGGAAGCAATTCAGTCATTGTTGGCTAATAATGGATGGGAGGGAGCTCTACTATCCGAATTAGTTGTTAAAACGAACTCACAGGATGTATTTAGTATTCCTGACGAATTAGTTGCCAGAATCAATATGGAAGCCCACCGGGTTGCATTACTAAATCCCAGTCTTAATGCAAATCAATCGACGATTATTCGGGCAGCCATCAACAGAAGATTAATTGGGTTTTTCCAACAACCGGAACAATGATAAAATTTGTGATATTTAAACAGAGTCAGCCTTGAAACTCGAAGGCTCTAGGTTATGGAACAGGCCGCCATGGCAGCTTCAGAGGATCGTTGGTATAAGTTTGTATAGGTTGTTCTGGTGGGAGATTACCAATTAGCCTAGGTCAAGGTATTATTATAAATAGTCACCTATAGCCTTCGTGTGCCGCAGACCGCTTCGACAAAGTGCTGGATAGAGCGGATCAAAGAGCAAACAGTTAACGATGTGGTGTCACAAGTCGCCAAGCGCTGAGGTTGTCGGTAGACGAGGAAGGTGGCACTTTCCATCCGATGATACAGAAGGCAAGCACATCGATCACGAAGGCTGCTTGAACAAAGCCCTGCAAGATTTGGCAAAGGTGAAATCTGTCACCGACAAAGAATTGGGCCTCTCTGTGTTGAGATACCGGTTGATACGATCTGAGGAGCAATTTGATAGCCTTCGCTATGATCGTGGTCTTGATAGCTTTATTTTGCCTGATACCTATTAGTCCAAGACTTCGCATCTTGTATTTCACTGTACAACAGATCACGGCCATCCTTCGCGCCGCAACTGAAGTCAATTTCTAAACCCAACGTAGTTGCTTAAGCTTTCCTCCCAAGCGCGGCGACCTAGTTAGCACAAGACACCATCCTGCTAGGCTCGGTTAAAAAGGAACTGGGGATTGGCTTTGCCCGCCGAATGCAGGTAGTACGTCGACGGAGCTATCGGCTATTCCTAAAGTTTGGGCCGGCTCCTACCGCAATTTACAGTTTTCACGCTTCAGCGCCTCGATTCGCTGTCGATCGGCTTTCTCCGATTACGCTGACCACTCGATACCGAATATATCGCTACGTTGATCGAGGGATTATGGCTTGCGGATACCTTCAACGAATGTATCGAGCTGATTAATCGAAGATGGAAGAGGGCGGATTCAACAAATGCTTGTAAAAGACGACTCAAGAAAAGGACGAATATTGGGAGAGTGGTGTATAAATTCGATATTTATCATCATGTAACACATCGAGGATCAGGGTTCGAAATTCTAGCTCACTACCGTTAAAAAGGGTAATAATCAGGGATTTTAATAGGTTTGGGTAATGCATCAATCGCGGGCTATAGAGAATGCTTGAAGTAAAAGAAACGTACCCTGCGCACTAGACCCCTTTAAAAGCCTCACTCACGACTTTTTGTCGCTGTTTCGCATCGGTGTTTAAATACAGCGACGTGGTACTGATATCGGCATGTCCCAATTCATCGCGAATATAGGCTAACGGTACTTGTTTGTCATTGGCCAAATAACTACCGTAACTATGGCGTAGCCAGTGTGCGGAGGCTTTGCGGATTTTATTCACTAGTCGTAAATCCGCTTCCGGATCCTTGCTTAAGGTGACATACATTTGATCGAAAAAAGCCGCTAATGTTTTATGCAGGCCTGCGGGGCTGAGATGTTTACGGGCGGTAGGGTCACGTAGACTCGGGATTAGTGGCGCTTCGGCCGGTAATCGTTCAAATAGACTTGGACGCCCGCAAGCTCTTAAGTAGGACTGTAGTGATTCTATCAAGTTGAATGGCAGGGAGGTTTTCCGTAACTTGTTGTGTTTTCCAACGACCCGCAAAAAATACTGCACCCCCTGGTCGTCTTCCAGGGTTTCGATATCGCCGAAACTCGCTGCCGCCAATTCATGGAGGCGAAGCCCCGTGTAAAACGCAAACGTCAAAATAAACCACAAGCGCCGATCGGCAGTTTCCGTTGCGGATCCCGGCTGAATCTGTTCTTGGGCATAGGCTAAGATGGTTTGCATCTGGGTCAAGGTGAAGGCCCGGTTTGTCGTTTGTAGCGGGGTCTGCGCGCACTTGATATTCGGCATGTCGTCGAAGTTATTGTGCGTTAGATAGTGTTGTTTGACGAGCCAGGCCATGCACCCGTTTATCACGGTTTTCGCGTAATTAATGCTTTTGGCGGATAGCACGGGTTGCGGCGGTGCGGGTTCGGTTGAATCCCCCAAAACAGGAGCGGCTCCCTTTGGTGTTCGATAGTAAAAGGGCTTCCATTTGCCGTGGCGCTTGTTGGCGGGTTGCTGTGTCACCCATTGCTGATCGGCCGTCGTCAAATTTTTCAAAAACAGGATGTACGCGCGGCAGTCGTCGGTGCTCAATGAGGACAGAGCGCGTTTACGTTCTAAGATGGCCCAGAGTAACAGGCGTTCCAGCTCTTTTTTGTACGCTTGGTAAGTTTTCGGGTTGTCATTTTTTAACGACAGCCAGCTGTGAATCGCGGCTAAATCGTGATTGGCGTCGATCCGGCACGCGTCTGGCGAGCGATTACTCCCGTGTTCACCGTTCAGTTCGATGGGAATTAAGACCTGTTCCAACGGCGCCATCGACTGCGACGAGGCGAGTGAATGGAGCTTGGGCATGCTGGGGCGAGATTGGTATCCCAGCCTCTCGGCATGTTGCTTTAAAAAGAGGGTCAGAGTTTTCTGCGCCTGTTTTCGAGCGGTGGGGATTTCGGAGCCGGCGGCTTCGTTCTCGGCTAACCACTGGACCGCATCTGCGCAGGTGGCGACTGATGCGGGTAACGCCGCACACACGTTTTCAGGCAACCAACGTCGTAACGCCTGATCGCCCGCCGGTACCGGATCGGGCCATCGGTTCAGGGTGTTTAAGGCGTGTTCCGCGCGCGTCGACCACGTCGACGTCGCCTGACGTGGACTCATCCAGAGTTCAACGAAATCCAGCTGGCCATAAAAACGGGCTTTGATCGCCAGGGCTCGGCGCAGGGTTTTCAGGCGTCGGCGGGCAGGTTCGTCGCTTTCCGCGCGTTGCTCGTCGAGCGCGGGGTAGGGTATTCCGGCGATCCAACCTCGCAGCAGTATTAAATCGGCTAAGTTCATGAAGGGCAGTGCTCTCCTGGGTGGGAAAATCGGCCTGGGCCGGGGGATGGGTCTGGCCTAACTATACCATAAGCATTTTTGAGCTAGTTGATATAATTAGGGCTATATCAACTTCGAAATCCAAATAATTAAATATTTCAGTAAAACACTAAATAAATTATTCATTAATTGGGCGATAAACCGCTGTAACACCCGATAAACCATAGTTTTAGCCGTTGAGGCTGTTTGAGCGCGGGATAAAAGTGACGGCCCACGAGCGCATCGAGGTCGATCATGTTGCCTTCATTCTGGAAGGGGTAGTGCCCGATGAGCAGGATGTGTCGCCATGCCGCCGGCGACATCTATGTGATCAATGCCGGCGCCTTGAAGTTGTAGCTCTCCTTTCACTTCGTCAGCCGCCGCGACAGGATCGCGGAGTGGTAAATGTTTTACGACAACCTGCGTCAATGTGATGATGGACAACGGTTTGATCCGGTAGCACATAGGTGCTAATGTGGGGATGTGTAAATTTGGAGATTAACCCATGAGTCGCCTAACCATCGACATAACAGACCAGCAGCACAAAAGTCTGAAAACACTGGCTGCCTTGCAGGGCAAGACCATCAAGCAATACGCGCTGGAAAGGCTGTTTCCCGGCGATGCGGATGCCAATCAAGCATGGAAGGAGCTGCAAACCCTGCTAGATACCCGCATCCACGAGGGACTTGCTGGCAATGTGTCTACCAAGAGCATCAGCGAAATTCTCGATGAAGAACTGACCGAGGACCAGGCTTGACCGGCTACGTTCTCACTGCGGCGGCAGAATCCGACCTGCGCGGCATTGTCCGCTACACCCGCAAGCAATGGGGCGATGCACAAGTGCGCCACTACATCGCTACGTTGGAACAAGGTATCGCCAGCCTCGCCGATGGCCGGGGTGTATTCAAAGACATGAGCGCGCTTTTTCCGGCGCTACGGATGGGGCGGTACGAACATCATTATGTCTTCTGTCTACCGCGTGAGGGAGAGCCTGCTCTGATCGTGGCTATTTTTCATGAGCGCATGGACCTGATGACACGACTGGCTGACCGGCTCAAAGAGTGATGGCTTGGAATCGGGCGTAGAGC
The DNA here is from genome assembly GCF_050275925.1 of Methylomonas sp. MS20. Taxonomy (NCBI): domain Bacteria; kingdom Pseudomonadati; phylum Pseudomonadota; class Gammaproteobacteria; order Methylococcales; family Methylococcaceae; genus Methylomonas; species Methylomonas sp. MS20. The sequence continues at coordinate 10,563 of NZ_CP189963.1, read as the reverse complement.
GAGAAATGACGACAAATTGATGGTTGTGTTACGGAACATTCCTGTTTGTCGGCGGTATCTGAATATGCAGGTTTGGACAGATAATGTAAATCTGTCGAATGGTGGTAATTTAAACAATTCATATGAATTACTAGTGGTAGGTAAGTTATGAAAATTGTTGTTGGTTGTTTAATCGGTTTTTCAATCGCAGTAGCGACCTTATTATTAGCCGGTGAAATCCCACAGTGGCTAGGGGAGGGTGCTAAAGCGAATCCCGTTTCCTGTGCTGTATTCTTACTATGGACTAGTTTGTGTGCTGGGTTACTTGCCTATGTGCCAAGGCGACATACAGCCAAATCCTTATAAGCTATTCGCCTCCGTCCGTCCAGTGATAGCCTGGGCAGTAGCATCTTGGTAAAACACTGGCTACCAGACACCGAGGCCGTGCGATGGCAACAAATTGGTCAATCTTGAAACTAGAACTAGAAAATCCGCCGACCACACTTTCCGAAGCGGTCGATCGACTGCAATCGATTTTGCTCGAAGAAGACAAACAGGCTATTGCTGGCATGGCGGTAGACGATTTGTACAACCTCCATTTCAACCTTGGTTTGGCGATCCGGAATGCATGGTTGAACCGAACGTGCGGTGATTTGTTGGCAGCGTGCGGTACTTCTCATCCTGATGACGCTTCCCAGATTATATTAGGCGCATTATGGCGAGCGTTACAACCGTGAGAGCGTGGCATGGGCATACAAGATCGAGACTATTACTGGGAGAAACATCAATCGGCGTCGAAGCCAGGTGGCAATGATTTTGGCTCTTCGCTCAGACACATTAACCGTCCGAATCCGCCCCAACGGAAATCTGGAAGTCTGAAATACCTTTTAATACCGGCATTGGTGCTGTCCAGTCTTTGGCTGGGGGCCGATCGACTTTTAAAACAACGAGCAGCCCGCCCGCCAGCATCCCCAAGCCTTTCAATTCCTCTGGGCAATCCGGCTGATGTTCCCATTTCAGGAGGGCTTGAAATAGCCGCTGATCGCCAAGGACACTTCCGAGGAACCGTACTGATCAATCATGTGCCGATGCCTTTTTTGATCGATACCGGGGCGACCATCACCACGATTCCAGCGAATTTAGCCTACGCCGCCAATCTGCCCGTGGGTAGGCCCGTCAATACGAATACGGCCGGCGGGAAGGTCGTCGATCGACTGACGCAAATCACCAGCCTGAAAATTGGCAACGCCGAAATCAGCAATCTTGAGGCAACGATCAATCAGCATCTGGACGAAGTGCTCATTGGCATGAATACCTTGAAACTTTTTACCATCACCCAAAGCGGTAATACCATGACCTTGGTGGCCAACGGTTCGTCACCGGAACAAATTGTTAGAGCCCCAGCGATTTCCTCGGTCCCAATTTGGCCCAATACACTGGCCGCCGAGCAACCAAGCACTACACCGGAGGTCAAGCGAGTGACCAAGGTGAAAAAGACGGTAAATTGCAATGCACAACAAGTCTGCACGACGACGTACAGCGACCACTAGCGTTGTTTGATACTTCAGAGTAGTAAAAGATAGCTAGCTATAAGATATTTTGCATAGCTAGCTATCTGCTAGAGGCGTTGCGATTGATTGCGTATTCCGATCGCAACGCCGCCACCGATTCCTATACAAACCCAGCCAGATTTTGAATGCCTTGGATCGGCCATTACCGGTCCTTGATGATGTCAGCGAAATTTTCATTCTCTAACCTCAACGATTGTCAGCTTTTTGGAAGGGAACTTTAAGTCCTCATCGGCCCGAGCCGGCCATTAGCGGTCCATCGATATCGTCTTACTAATAGCACATAAGGATCTAAAAGCAGCCGTTTAATACTAAGGCACTGGCAGCCAAAAGCGTAGCGACTGGAAGCGAAGCAGAATCCGCGCGCCTTTTGAATGCCCGGTGTAGTCCATCGTTAGGTCAACTCGGCTAAGAATTCTTTGGTGGGATATCCATACTCACCATAGTCGCTAAAGCTCCCCTGATAGCCCACAATCAAGAATACGAGCTGATAGAAGAGGACCAATACAGAGCTTGTCTGATTAAATAGCTCTTGAATGTCTGCATTAGGATCTTGTGCGCCGTGGGCCATCTGGTTTCTTAGCTTGCCATACGTCGTAACTAGCGCAGGATCGATGAGGGACTTCTTCTTAAGCTCAGCCAAGATATCTTTTGCCCTGGGATGTTTCATAGCACCTAGCGCCCCAAGAATACGTTGGCGGAATGATGGAGACAGCGACCCACACTCGTTGATCAATTTCCCGGCGCAACAAATATCGTTTTTGAGTTCATCTGAAACGGCATAAAACTCTTTCATTGTGTCCATAAGTAAGCTTTCAACCGTGACAGACAACGTGAGCGCCTGAACGTCGAGCGATGCTTTTCCGGACTCCAAGATCGACCTATTCAATAGAGAAATTGGGTGATGGGTTGAATTATCATCCTTCGTTACGTAGCAAAAATATTGATCAAATAGGTTCCAAACCGACCTCGAAATAATGTGGTCGTGTGAAATATGAAGAGGTGGCCCTATCCGGGTTCTCTTTGGCTCCGGCTCGACCGCATGCAGTAAAGTCTTACGCTCAGTAGAGTCCAAAATGACCAAAACAGACCATGATTTTGTATGAGCGAAAGCGAAGCACAGGGTCTCGAAAATTCTATTCACTTGCACCTGTGAAACGCCTGACGTTTCGAAGACTGCCTGTAATACTGACCTTCCGGAGCTATTATCAATTTCAAACTTTACTCCATTGGAGGTAAAACGCGCGAGCTTCAGACCCGAACTAAAGGATCTGGCCTCGCTGCCAACCTTAGCCTCCTCTCTCACAACAGTGTTTAGTGGAACCTTGATGAGTTCATCGAAATAGAATTCCACCACGGATCCTTTAATATTGGGATGACCATTGTCAATATGCTCTAGATCTTGAAAAGTGGCTTTAATCATCGACCCATTAGGGCCAACAGACCGATCCGGCAGTAACCGCACCGAGGTCCAAGTGTTCCCTAAAATATCGCTTGCTTCCAAGTCGTAATAGTGCTCACTGCCTATGACTTTCCCAACTTCCCACTTCAAGCTAGCAAATGCTTCTTCCAGAGAAAACGATTCTTCAAAGAAGACCTTCAGCAGGAACTTCCCTGGCTCGTCTGCTGCAATTGTTCCAGCTCCGACCAAAGGTTTTCTATCCGGTGCTTTAGAGCAAGGTGTAAGTATGATCTTCGGGCAATCCAAGACCAGTTTGCCTTCGAGAAAAGCTTCTATGTGCTTGGAATCCACTAACGCTCCGAATTGAGGACCTAACATAGACGATAGGTAGTTATGACTGATGACCATCTGATTGCTGCCATTGAATCAGAATGAACGATAGACTGCAAAGGGTCGTTTTGCCACTGTGACGACTGACCGCTTTCTGGTATCAGAATTCAATGGCGGCTTTCCGACGATGAATTTGAAGAGCGGACGGTCGTATCACGACCCAAATAAGACATACAAAGCAGTTTAATGGCCGACTGATTAGAGATGAACAGCAGACTGTCGCTTTATATAATAAAAACCGTCTATAATTCGATGTCGCAAAATTTATAGACCCAATCTAATTGCTTGTTAATAATATTTTTTCTATTTTTAACATAGCGAAAACGTATTAGTAATATGGAGAGTAAATGGATAACATAATTTTACAAGGAATGCTAAATGACTTTATTACAAGATTTGAGCTCGAAAAAGATGATCTCGACATTCAGTTTGAGAAATTTTTAAATTACTGTTTATTGAATGAAGATTATTATGACTCATTTGATTTCGAAAAAGTAGGCACTGGGAAGTGTATTGGAATTGATGGGATTGCCGTAATTATTGGTGGAATTATAGTTGATTCAGTTGAAAATGCTGACTTGTTTACAAAGGCGCAATTTGATGTCAACTTTGTATTTGTTCAAGCGAAGACTTCTAATAAGTTCGACTTTGGTGATTTTTTAAAATTTGTTAGTACAGTAAAAGTATTTTTCGGCAATGATGAAAGCGCTATACCATCGGAGCTCGCGAAAGCATATAAAATCAAGAAGCTTATTTATTCAAGAGCTTCGAAGCTAAGGAGCTTACCAACCTTATTATTGGTTTATGGCTATGCTGGTAACTTTAATTTGAAAGAAACAAACCTAGAATCTCAAATTAATAGTGAAATTAATCAAATAAAGTCAATTCCATATTTATTCTCCACTGTAAAATGGAGTATTCATGATGGCAAGGCAATAGAAGATCTTTACAGAGAGGCGCAAAATGAAATACAGCATCAAATTGCATTTCAAAGACATATTGCTTTGCCTTCAATAAATGGCGTGAAGTCAACATACCTTGGGGTTATTAAGTGCAAGGACTTTGTTTCTCTGATCACAAAGAAAGATGGAGATATAAATAAAGGGCTTTTTGTTGGGAATGTTCGTGATTTTCTTGGTGGGAAAAATCCAGTCAATACAGAAATAGAAAAGACACTAAAATCTCCAGAGGAAAAGGATCGGTTTGCAATACTAAATAATGGTGTGACTATTGTTGCAAAAAAAGTAACACCATCGGGTGACACGTTCGAGCTATCGCAATTTCAAATCGTCAATGGATGCCAAACTAGTCATGTGCTATTCAATAATTCCGATTACATTAATGACGAAATGTACTTAACAGTTAAGCTAATCGAAACATCAGACCTCGACATAAGCGGAAGTATTATTGCAACAACAAATAGCCAGTCTCAGGTCACCAAAGAAGCATTTGCTACTATAAGACCATACCATCGCCGCTTGGAAGACTTCTTCAATGCGCTACGTAGTTCTGGATACATTTATTACTATGAAAGGAGACCTCATCAATATGATGATTACGGTGATGTAAAGCAAAAACAAGTTGTATCTGCACCAGCATTAATAAAATCATATGTTTCGGTGGTTCTGGAGGAACCTCACAAAGTCCATTATTACTATGGTCAGTTATTGGCTGAATACAATAGAAATGAATCGAGCGAGCTATTTGCGGAGACTGATCATCCAGGACTTTATTTTTTATCACATCATATAGTTTCTAAGACCAAAGAGCGGATAGCAAATAATAATAAACTTAAGGTTTGGGTGTTCCATATCGCGTTGCTTATAAAAAAACTTATAGCGCACGACTTAGTAAAAAGAAAAGCAATAACAGATAATAAATTTTTGAGCATGCTGGATAGTATCGATCGCTCTTTTGACTCAGCGTATGAAAAAGCGGTATCGATAATCAATAGTACAAGACCCAATAAAAATGCAAATAAACTGCCTGAAACAACCAAATCATTGCTTGCCGAGTTAAGGAAAAGTAAAGATAAAATTCACATTGCTCATGCTGGTGAGCAACCAAAGGAGTATTCTTTGGCTGACGGCAAGTATATTGGAACGGTTATTAGCAAAAAAGGTGACGAGAATTCTTATGTTGTTAAGTATGGTCCCTATGAAGTATCTGTAGGCATTGCTTCTGACTCCGACAGTTATTTAGTCGCAGGCAATCGTATTACATTTGTGGTCAGCGACAGGATAGCAACACAAAATCAAGATATTCGCTAATAAGCTGTTTCTGCTGATAGTATCGAACACGGCTCACATTGTTAGATTAACTCTATTTTTCCTCCGAACATGGCGTTGAAGGGCTGGTTTATTGCCATTTTCAGCTCGGTAGGATGCGGTAAACAACGTGCACCGCATCGATCGCGATTGGTGCGGTTCGTAAATTCACCGCACCCTACGACTGCTTTTGGCTAGATATTTGCCATTGGCGCTTTTGTTCAGTCTGTCGGCAATTGGCCGGTTGGTTGAAGTCACCAACGTCTGCTTTATAGTCCAGCAGTTCCCGGAATCTGTATTTCACTGAATGACCGGTTTTGAGAAGCTCGATAGACGGGTTTGGGTCGATTGAGACAGTTCATCACTTCCAAAAGCTGTCATTCATCTATGGCATTATCATATCCGAATCGATAGCCTGGTTTACATCGGAACCAGTGGCGCTTTTTAATCGGAATGCCTGGCTGATTTCGGTCGGGATCCGCAATAGATATCGGTTGAGCAAAAAAATACCCCCTCACGCAAGCGTCAGGGGGTATCCGTTAATCGCCGACCGATGGCTCGGTTTGCAATTTCTTCAAAATGCTGTCCAGAATGTCCGGCAATACCGCGCCGAACCGGCCTTGAAAGTCTAAGGTTTCCCGCTTGGCATAACGCCGGGCGGCAATCCCCAGTCGTTGCCGAACCCAGGGACTGGTTTTGAATTGGCTTCTCAACCAGTTTCGGTACTCGGTGTTCCCGCCTTCCCAATCCGCCGGCGGCGAAAAAGGGGAGTCGGGATGGCCAGGTTCTGTATCCAGCGTTTGCACGTCCTCGATGAATTTGCTGATCATAACGGCGGCTCGAGGTCGGTTAACGTGGCATTCGCTAACGTGACGGCCGTCAATTGCCCATTCTGATCGATTTCCAATACAAACCGGTTGCCGTGTAGCATTTTGCATCCTGTCAAATCCGGCAAGAGTCGTTTCAACGCGTCGGCAGGATCGTCGGCGGTATTCGCCACGATGAAGTGGGCGAATTGCTCGATATCCTGATCGTGACAAGGACCTTGATAGTCATCGTCGTTTTCGCAGAATCGCGACACCTGTTCCAGCACGTCTCCCCACTTTTCATGGCAGGGAATGATCAGCACGTCGTCTTGCTCGTTGCCGGTATAAGCACCGTGTGCATCGATGTCCACGCTATCGGCGCCGATCCGGATTCGGTAAGCCGTAAGCGATCTTTGAAGGACGCACTAGAACTGAAACGGACAATGACTTAACCGTTGGCGTACGATTAGTCCGTTAGGGCGTCGAGATTCCAAGGCAACAGCGCTTCGAACTCTTCGACAGTTTTTGCGGTGGGAAGCTTTCGGAACAGATCGACCAGATAGGTGTAAGGGTCGACGCTATTGGCCTTACAGGTTTCGATCAACGAGTAAAGATTAGCGCTGGCACGGGCGCCGGCCACCGTATCGCAAAACAACCAATTGCGGCGGCCCACCACGAAGGGGCGTATGGCGTTTTCGCAGAGGTTGTTGTCGATGGGCCAAGCGCCGTTGTCGACGAAGCGGATCAGTTTGGACCACTGCGATGACAAGTAATGCAAAGCCTTGCCCAGCAAACTACCGGGGATTACCGCATGCAGATGTTGTAGCAGCAGGGCTTCGATTTTGACCAAAACCGGTCGGCTTTGCTCCTGGCGCCGCTGCCCACGCTGTTCGACGCTCAGGTCTTCCGTCTGAGTTTCAATCGCGTACAGTTCACCCATCGCCGCGATAAACTGCGTCGCCAGTTGCTCCGGGCCGCGCGCGGCTTTAGGAATGGCGGCTTCGGCCTCGACAAAATAACGCCGCGCATGCGCCCAACAGCCGAGGTGAATCGCACCCCGGCTGGCTGCAATGGCGTTATACACCTCATAGCCGTCGCTCATCAGTACCGCGCCGGGTTTGATGCCTTCATACAACGGCTGCGCATGCGTTCCGCCGCGCCCCGGCGTGTAGCTGAACAGCCGAATCGGCGGTCCGGAGCCGGTCATTTGTGCCCACAGATAGCTTTTGCTTTGCGCGGCTCGGCCGGATTCTTTGAGCACTTGAACCACGGTTTCGTCGCCCAGGATCAGATCGGCATCGAGCAGATGGTCGCGCAGCAAGTTGATGATGGGTTGCACTGCGTCGCCAACCCGCACCATGCTAGCCGCCAGCGTGTTGCGCGACAGATCGCCGCCGAAACGGCTCAACAGCGCGGCTTGCCGATACAGCGGCAGGCTATCCTGGTATTTGGCGGTGACGACCCAGGCTAATGCCGTTTCGGTGAGTAAGCCTTTGGGGATGATGCGAACCGGTGCCGGCGTCACGCGAATGCTTTCATCGCAGCACGGGCAGGCATATTTGACGCGGTGATGTTGAATGACTCGCACCTGTTGCGGCACGATGTCGAGCTGCTCGCTGATTTCAGCGCCGATTTCCACCAGACGAGTACCGTCATGCGCACAGATGCGTTCGGCTTCCGCTAATTCATGGCGCACGATCTCACGCGGCAGATGCGGATCGAGCGGTTTGCGACCGCGTTTCTTACGGCGGTGACCGGCCACCTCGACCGCTTCGGGCGTGGCTTCCTCGGCGATTGGAGCACCGTTCGGCGCCAACACTTCGGCTTCGTTCAGGAACAGGTCGCGCTGGGCCGGATTGGCCCGCGCCTCGGATTTTGCGGCATACAGCCTATGCAGAAAGGCATCCACACGTTCTTTCAATAAATCCCGCTCGGCCGTCACCAACCGCAGTTGACTCGCCAGCCGTTGCTGCTCGGCCAGCAAGGCTTGGTAGTCTTCGGTGGACAGCGTGATGGTGGGCGTCATGCCGTTATTTTACCGGCTTTACATCCGCGTTTCAGCCCACTTGGGTATAGGTTCGTGCCGGATGCGGCCGCATCGCGGCCAAGTCAATACCGGCTAACAACCAGTGGAGTTGCTCGACCGTCAACATCACAACTGCTGCCTCTTTCGGCCAGTGAAAACGGTCGGCTTCCAGCCGCTTGAGCATCAACCAAAAACCGGTGCGGTCCCACAACAGCAGTTTGATCCGATCCCGCCGGCGGTTGCTGAACACGTAGATGGCCGGCTCGAACGGATTCAAGCCTAATGCCTGCTCAACCAGCAGCGCTAAACCATTGATGGCCTTGCGGCCGTCGACCGGCTCGCGGTGCAGGTAGACCTTCAATCCTGCGTCGAAACGAAACATGGCAGCTCGGCCAACGCCTTCAAAATCACCGGCAGGTCGCTCAGTGCGACAGGCTGTAACGCGAGTTTAACGCCGTTGGGCAACTCCGCACTGAGCGCTGACTCAGCCGGTTTCTCTGCGCTCAGCGACTGAACGGGCACAAAAGCCGGCAACGTTAATGGACTGTTCGGATTCGGATGTCCTGTTTCTCGGTAATGCCCCATCCACTTGCGCAGCAGATTGGCATTGATACCGTATTGCAGAGCGATCTTGGCAACCGATGTGCCCGAATGCAAGCAAACTTTCACTAGCTCCCGCTTGGCTTCCGGATCATAAAGGCAACGGCCGTCTCGCCCGTGCCCCACGATTAATGGCCGCGATAATCGCGTGTTATGCTCCTTCATAGGTGTCCACCTGATTATAAGTGGACACTATCTTCGTTCCTTTCGAGCTGTTTATACAGATGCTGTTAAAGGACCGCTTACGGTAAGCCCGGCAAAACACCGCCGTGACCCAGACCCAGATGCCTTGAAATTGCGCGCGATGCGATTCGTCGAGGATCTCGCACTGCACTTCTTCTTGGCTCAAGTGCCGCAAATAGGGCTGCACCCAATGCCCGGCGTCCAACCGGTTATCGACCAGCACCCAGCCCTTTTTCCAGGCCAGCAAATATCTTAAGGCCCCATCGGACTGAAGATCGTCGTCAATCGTCACCAATTGCACTTGTCCGCTTTCGACGGCGGATTGGGTGATCGGTTGGTCAACCGTTTCCTCAAAGTCGCCAAACAGGCCAGTATCGCAGACCGGCGACCGTTGGATACGGGAGACCAGCTGCGTGGGCAGTCGATCGACATCGTTGAGCAAGCGCATCAAGCCGCACTCGCGTAGCACCGGGTAATAGGCCAGGAAATCGTCCGCGCTCAAGGCCGTTTTCAGTGCCGTGAGCTGGCTTTCGATCGCCGTGCCGATCGCTTCGCGAACTCGCTGAAGTACATCGGCTTCATCCACCAATTTGTCGCGATCCGGTAAGCGAGCCATGAATCGTTCGCTATCCAGATGCACGATATTGCCAGGGTAGCGGGTGTCCCCGATCCGGTAATAATGGCCTCGATAGACCGGTAGGCCTTGTAAATACACCAGGCAATCCCGGTAATACCGATAGCCATCGAGCAGGTTGGCCAAGCGAATGGCGCCGACCGCCGATGCCACGAACTCCGCCGCGCCGACAGCATCGACGGCGTGGGGTCGCGGTAACGGGACTCCGTTAAAATGCACCGGAATCGGAAAACCGGCCGCTAAGTCCGCCAAGGTATTTTCGAGCGGACCGTTGGCGATATCGACCAGCCGGATTTCGGTCAGACCGTTCCAAGCGGTCGCCGGCGAAACCTCCACCGGTTGAAACCCCAGGATATGATCGGTATCGACCGAAAAACACCCGCCCTTACTGGATAAGCCCAGATGCCGGCAGGCGAATAACGCCGAGAGAAAGCCCACGCCAAACGCGTGTTCTTTCGCAATCAATTCCACGTCCCAGCCGGACTCGGCAACGGTCAGCAGGGTGTCGAGCGAATCGATTCCGCAGCCGTCGTCCGTCACGGTCAAGGTGTTGGTTTCGGCGCAGTAGTCGAATGCGACATAACTGGCGCCGGCACGCCGGGCATTCTGCATCAGCTCACCCAAATACGTGGTCTGATGGGTGAAACTCCATTTCAGACTGTGGACTAATCGTTCAGCGTTGACTTTCAATTGTAGTGGTGCGTTCAT